>JBILFU010000055.1:0-9514 GCA_044351405.1 Phycisphaerales bacterium | reverse complement strand
GGCACGCCGGCGCGCTTGCGGAGGATCTCGGCGAGCGGCACGTTCTTCCAGCCGAGGTTGCCGGCGGTGATCACCACGCCGCGCTCCGCGTCCACGGGACCGGGCGCGCCGATACCCACCGTCGCGACGTCGCCGGGCGCGGCCTTGGCGTCCTCGCACGCGGCCTGCATCGCGGCGACGATCCGGTCGATCACCGTATCACGGCCCTCGTGCGCCTTCGTCTTCTTCTTCGCGCGGCCGACGATCCGGCCGCGGCGATCGACGACGCCCACGCTCATGTTGGTGCCGCCGAGGTCGATGCCGATCGCAAGCTCGCTCTTCGCCATTGCGCGCGGCACGATAGCGCGGATCCGTACACTGCCCGGCCATGGCCGACGACCGCCGCCACGATGCCCTGTCCGCCGCCCAGGTGGCGCACGTCGCGAAGCTCGCGCGGCTCGCGGCCACCCCCGAGCAGGTCGAGCGCTACCGCACCCAGCTCGCCGCGGTGCTCGCCCACATTGCCAAGCTCGACGCGGTGGACCTCGCCGGCGTCGAGCCGATGGCGCAGCCCTTCGAGTCGACCAACCGGCTCGCGGACGACGTGCCGGTCGAGGGGCTGCCTATCGAGGCGCTCCTGCGGAACGCCCCCGCCGTCGAGGGCCGGTTCCTCGCGGTGCCCAAGGTCCTCGCGGAGGGCGACTGACATGGCGGCCGCCCTCGCCACCGGCAGCGCGCACGGCGGCGCCCCCGCGCCCGACCTGGTCGCGATGCGCGACGGGATCGCCTCGGGCGCCCTGTCCGCCGAGCGCACCTGCGCCGCGATGCTCGACGCGGCCGATCGCCTGAATCCCGCGCTGAACGCGTACCACGAGACCTTCCGCGAGCACGCGCTGGAGGCCGCCCGCCGCACGGACGCGGACGCGCGCGCCGGCCGTCCGCTGGGCCCGCTCGCCGGAGTGCCGATCGCCGTCAAGGACAACGTCGCCACCGCGCTCGGGCACACCACCTGCTCGAGCCGCATGCTCGCGAACTACCGCTCGCCGTTCGACGCGACCGCGGTCGAGCGCCTGCAGGCCGCGGGCGCGATCGTCGTGGGCAAGACGAACCTGGACGAGTTCGCGATGGGCTCCTCCGGCGAGCACTGCCACTGGGGCCCGGTGCGCAACCCGTGGGACCCCGAGCGCGTCCCCGGCGGCAGCAGCGCGGGGAGCGCGGCCGCGGTCGCCGCCGGCCTCTGCGCCGCCGCGATCGGGAGCGACACCGGAGGCTCGATCCGCCAGCCCGCGTCGCTCTGCGGGATCGTCGGCCTGAAGCCCACCTACGGGCGCATCAGCCGCTGGGGACTCGTCGCCTTCGGCTCGAGCCTCGACCAGATCGGCCCGATGACGCGCAGCGTGCGCGACGCCGCGCTCCTCCTCGACTGCATGAGCGGGATCGACGACCGCGACAGCACGACCGCCGACCGACCGCCGACCGCGCTCCTCGCGTCGGTCGACGCGCCCCTCGACGGGCTGCGCGTCGGCATCCCGCGGCAGTACCTGAGCGACGCCAACGACCCCGAGGTGAACGCCGCCGTCCAGGCCGCGGCCGACGCCTACCGCGCGATGGGCGCGACCGTCGTGGACGCCGACCTGCCGCTCACCGACGTCGGCATCAGCACCTACTACGTGATCGCCCCCGCCGAGGCGTCGAGCAACCTGGCGCGCTACGACGGCATCCGCTACGGCCACCGCGCGCAGCTGGCGCCCGGCGAGGACCTGTTCGCGCTGTACGCGCGCAGCCGCAGCGAGGGCTTCGGCGCCGAGGTGCAGCGGCGCATCATGCTCGGCACGTACATGCTCTCGAGCGGCTACTACGACGCGTTCTACAAGCGCGCGCTCCAGGTGCGCCGGCGCATCAAGGAGGAGTTCGACCGCGCCTTCGCCTCCTGCGACGTGCTGCTCGGGCCCACCGCCCCGACTCCCGCCTTCGGCTTCGGCGCCAACGCCGACCCGCTCGCGATGTACCTCTGCGACGTCTACACGGTGAACACGAACATCGCGGGGATCTGCGGGATCTCGCTGCCCGCCGGGTACGCGGCGCGCGGCGGACGGCAGCTCCCGGTGGGCGTCCAGCTGCAGGCGAACGCGTTCGAGGAGGAGCGGCTCCTGCGCGCGGCGCGGATGCTCGAGCGCGCGATGGCGCCCGTCAACGCGGCCCACGTACCGGCGGTCCGGGCCTGAAGGGCGGGCCGGTCAGCGCGCGGGGCGCCTGAGCCGGCCGAGACGCGCGAACTCCGCGCGCAGCGACGCGAGGAACGCCTGGTCGCGCCCGGCGTCGGGGAACGTGCCCAGGCTGCATTCGAACGACACGGTCCCGGCCGCATCGCGGGTCGCGGTGACCGTGCCCGCCTGGCCGTCCTCGAGCGCAAGCGACGCGACGATCCTGTCGCCGGAGGTGTCGAAGGAACGCACGCCGGCAAAGTGCGCCCGGGCCGCGTTGCGGATCGCCATGGGGACGTCCGACCAACGGCCGGCGGGCGCCTCCTGCAGCGGACGGGCCGCGTGCCCCGCCGTGGCCGCGACCATCGCCTCCTCCGCCCGGTCGGCCTTCTCCCCGCCCAGGACCACCGAGGGATCGAAACGGTCCCCGGGCTCGCGGCGGTTGGTCGCGGCAGGGTCGCCCGACGAGCATCCGGCGGCGGCCAGGATCAGCGCCGGAACGGCTGCCGCCGTCGCGGCGGGAACCCCATAAAACAGGGCTCGCAAAGCGGAAGGATGGGCCGCGCGGCGCATGCGCCGGATGGTATCGGGGACCCGGATGCATGACCGATAGACTCGAAGTCGCCCGACCGTCCGGGCCCTCCGCCACATGGCCTTCGGCTTCCATCCGAGCCGCCCGCGCAGTTCGGGTCGGCGCATCCGGCTCCGCCGGAAGCTTCCCAGGCAGACCTCGCCGGTGCTGCTGTGGCTCCGGGACGAGCGGAACCTTCGCGCCACGCTCGCCGTGGCGGCATTCGTCGCCGCGACCACCCTGCTCGTCTCCTGGACGTGGTCGGTGCCGCACGAATACGCGGGCCAGCGCGTCGAGCGGGGACGGGTGAACCGCGTCGAGTACAGCGACACCGACCTCGCGGCCACCGAGCAGCGGCGCGAGGAGGCCCGCCGCGCGGCGCCGCGCGTCTTCGCCGTGAACGGCGACTACCTGGCCCGCATCCAGGGCGAGATCGAGGGCCTCCCCGTGCTGGTCCGCGGCAAGGGTTCGCTGGCCGAGGTGCCGCAGGCGACGGTCGAGCGCCACGGGCTGGACGCGGGATCCTTCGCGGAGCTGCAGGCGCTCGACAACGCGGAGGGCATCGCATCGTGGGAGCGCTGGACCGACCGGCTGATCGGGCGCCTGGCGACCGGCGTGCCGCTGGTGGCGCCCGCGGAGTTCGACGCCTTCTCGACGGCGTCGCGCCGGATCGCCGCCGTCCCCCCGCGCCCGGACGTGCCGGGCGACCGCGCGCGCTCCGTGCCGCTCGGCCGCGACGCGGTCGAGGCGCGCACCGACGATCCCGCGGCGCTGCGCGCACGCCTGGTCGCGGAGGCCACCGAGGCCGGATTCCCGCTCGAGCTCGCGCGGGTGGCGGTGGCGCCCATCGTCGCCGACCCGCGCCCGACCGTCACGCTGGACGCCGAGGCCACCGCCCGCGCCGCCGATGCCGCCGCCGAGGGGGTCGCCCCCGTCGTCGAGGTGCACCGTCGCGGGGAGACCATCTACGCACCGGGCGACACGCTGACCGACGCGCAGGCCGCCCGTGCAGCGGACGAGTCCAGGCGCTGGGCGGCGTCGCGCGGCACCCGCGAGCCCATGGGGACCACCGCGCGCGCGGCGGCGCTGGCGCTCGCGCTGGGCCTGCTGGCGGCTGCGCTCCTGGCACACCTGCGGCCGGACCTGCTGCGCGACTGGCGCAGGCTCTCCGCGGTGCTCGCGCTCGTGCTGGCGCCGCTCGCGGCCACGTCCGCGCTCTCGGCCGTGTTCCCGCGCTCGTTCCTGTTCGCCGCCGTGGGGGCCTCCATGCTCTCCGCGGGCGTGCTGACGATCGGCTTCGGCCTCTCGGTGGCGCTGCTCGGCGCGCTGCTGCAGGCGGTGCTCGCGGCGTTCGCGCTCGACGAGGGGTTCGCGCCGCTCATGGCGGCGTTCGCGTCGTCGACCGCGTTCGCGGCCGTCCTCCGCGACGTGCGGCACCGCTCGACGCTGGTGGCCGCCGCGCTCGCCGCGGCCGCGGCGGGCGCCGTCGCGGTGATCCTCGCGGGGATCGCGGACGGGCTCGGCGACGCCGCTGCCGCGACGCACACGCTGGGCGAGGCGCTGGTGGCCGCGGTGACCGCCGCGTTCGCCGGCTTCGTCGTCATCGGCCTCCTGTCGACCATCGAGCGCATCTCCGGAAGCACCACCGGGCTGACGCTGACGGAGCTCCGCGACCCGCGCCAGCCGCTCCTGCGCGAGCTGCAGCGCCGCGCGCCGGGCACGTGGAACCACTCGCTGCAGGTGGCGAACATCGCCGAGGCCGCGGCCGAGGGCATCGGCGCGGACGGGCTGCTCGCGTACGTCGGCGCGCTGTACCACGACATCGGGAAGATGAACAAGCCCGAGTACTTCGTGGAGAACCAGGCGGGCACCAACCGCCACGAGCGCCTCTCGCCGGCGATGAGCCTGCTCGTCATCGTGGGCCACGTGAAGGACGGCATGGAGCTGGCCGCCGAGTACGGCCTGCCGCGCAGCGTTCGCCAGTTCATCGAGACGCACCACGGCACGACGCTGATGGAGTACTTCTTCCACGCCGCGCAGCGGCGCGCGGGGGAGCAGGAGGTCAACGAGGCGGACTTCCGCTACCCGGGCCCCAAGCCGCGGACGCGGGAGGCCGCGGTGCTGATGCTCTGCGACTGCGTCGAGAGCGCCAGCCGCACGCTCAGCGAGCCGACTCCGGCCCGCATCGAGCAGCTCGTCCGCGAGCTGAGCCACCGGCGCCTGGTGGACGGGCAGTTCGACGACAGCCCGCTCACGCTGCGCGAGCTGCGCGCCTTGGAGGACTCGATCATCAAGAGCCTCAACGCCATCTACCACGGACGAATCAGCTACCCGAGCGCGCGGACCGAGCGCGCGGACCAGGCGATGCCGAGGGCGGCGTCCTGACGGGCAGGCCGGCGCACTCGAACGTGCGCCACGCGGCGTTCGAGAGCGGGCAGGAAGGCAGCTCGCCGAGCGGCACGCGCCGCGCGCCCGGGACCGACGCGGCTCCGCCCGCGCGGGGGACGAACACCCGGAACGACACGTCCCGGTGGCTGGTCACGTGCACGAACGCGCCGACCTCGCGGATCTCGGTGCCCCACCGCTCCGAGAGTTCCGGCGTCGCGACGGGAGCATCGGCCTCCGCGGTCGGCGGCTGCAGGAGCCCTGCCCACAGGCCGCGCGACGGCCGCTGCTCGAGCAGGAGGCCCGCCGGGCCGCTGTCCACCAGCGCGTGCCAGTGGAGCGTCCGGCGCGCGGCAGGGCGACGCGGAAGCGGGATGGATGCCTGCGTCCCCGCACGGCGCGCCGCGCACCGGCCGGCGAGCGGGCACGCGTCGCAGCGCGGGGCGGCGGGGGTGCACACCGTGGCGCCGAGCTCCATCAGCGCCTCGTTGGCGACGCCGGGATCGGTCGCGGCCTCCACCAGCCGGCCGGCCTGCTCCCACGCCCAACGCTCGTCGGCGGCGTCGCCGGCCCGGGACGCCCGTCCCGCGACCCGCGACAGGACGCGCAGCACGTTGCCGTCGACGATGGGCTCGCGCCGGCCGAATGCGATGCTCGCGATGGCCCCGGCCGTGTAGCGGCCGACGCCGGGCAGCGCGCGGAGCGCCTCCGGGTCGTCTGGGACGGTCCCGCCGTGCCGGTCGCAGACCGCTCGCGCGGCAGCCTGCAGGAGCCGCGCGCGGCGGTAGTAGCCGAGGCCCTGCCAGAGCGCCAGCACCTCGTCCTCCGGCGCCTCGGCCAGCGCCCGCGGGTCGGGGAACCGCGCGACGAATCGGTCGAACGCCCCGAGCACCCGGGACACCTGGGTCTGCTGGAGCATCAGCTCGCTCACCAACGCCCGGTACCCGCTGCGCTCGGTGCGCCAGGGAAGGGTCCGGGCAGCGGCCGGAAACCACGCCTCGAGCGCCGAGGAAAGGCCGCAAGCCCCGTCGAAGGGGCCGGATGTGGGCCCAGGGGCGCCGGGACCGGAACCACGGGAGGGCTGGCTGCGGATCTCCATGTGAGCCCCACGCTTGCGGTGCGAACGGGGGCGCAGGTAGGTTACGCCCTCCATCCCGGAAGACCCCCATGGCCAAGCTTTTCTACACGCTCGAGGAAGCCGCCGAGAAGCTCGGCAAGTCCACCTCCGAAATCATGGAGATGGCCAAGGCCGGCCAGCTGCAGGAACTTCGCGACAAGGAGCAGGTCCTGTTCCGGCGCTCCGCGATCGACCAGCTCGCCGGTGACTCCGCGGCCGGGACGGAGTTCAACCTCGACGAGGTGGACCTGGGCAGCGAAGGCAGCTCCATCCAGCTGGGCGGCAGCGATGCCGCGCTGGAGGACGACCTGGCACTCGGCAACGAGACCGCGGAGCTCTCGCTCGGCGACCTCGGCGAGATCACGCTCGCGGACTCGAGCCCCGGCTTGAACGCGGCCGCCGCGACGACGAGGAGCAGCGACGACTCGCTGTCCCTGGACGACGGTCCCGGACTGGGCCTGGATGACCTGCGGCTCGACGACGACGCTCCCGCGGCGGACCCGATCGCGGCCAGCGGTGCGGACGACTCCATGGCCCTCGACGACCTCGTCCTCGACGGCGACGACGGGCTCCGCCTCGCGGACGACGAGCCCGCTCCGGCCCGCGCGCCCGCCGCGGACGTGAACGCGGCGAGCGCCACGGGAATCTCCGCCGGCAGCGCGGCGGGAAGTGCCGCCGGGCTCGCCGACAGCGCCGCGGCAAGCCGCGCGAGCGGACGGTCCCGCGCCGGCGCAAGCCCGGACGACTCGATGGCGATGGAGACCATGGACCCCTCGGTCGAGTCCGTCGGCGCGGGCAGCGGACTCCTCGACATCTCCAGCGACGAGAGCTTCTTCGGCGCCCAGATGATCGACGAGAGCGAGACGCTCGGCGGCGAGGAGATGGCGCAGATGCAGGAAGGCGCGGCCGACCTCTTCGGAGCCGGCGCTGCCGACGCGGCGGGAGCCGACGAGGCGGCGCCCGTCACCGCGGGCGCGGTGGGCTTCGGCATGCCGCAGTCGCAGCTGGCGGAGGCGCTCGACCCGAAGTTCTCCGGATTCGCCGCCGGAGCCATGGTGGCCGCGGCGCTCGCGCTCGTCGGCGCCGGCTGGGCGACCACCGAGTTCATGGTCGGCGACTACGCCGAGGTGGCCCGGATGATCGCCGAGAACGGGCTGATGGTCATCGGCGCCGTGGCCGGGGCGGCGCTGCTCTTCGGCGGCATCGGCTTCGGCATCGGCAAGGCCACGGCGTGATGGGCCTGACGGGGTACGGGGCCAGGGAGTGGGGCGCGGTCACGGTCGCCTGCGCCTTGGCCGCGGCGCTGCTCGGCTGGCTGGGGCTGTGGTGGTGGACGGTGCCGGTGGGCGTCGTGTGGCTCGCGCTCGTCGCCTTCTTCCGCGACCCCTGGTTCCGGAGGCCGGCCTCCGGCGACCCGAACGACATGGTCAGCCCCGCCGACGGGCGGATCTCCGCCATCGAGGACGTGGAGCGGCACGCCGCGACGGGCGGCCCCGCAAAGGTGATCCGGATCTTCCTGAGCGTGCTCGACGTCCACGTGAACCGGTTCCCGTGCGACGGACGCGTGGAGAGCGTCACCCACTTCCCGGGCCGCTACCTCGACGCGCGCACGGCCGAGAGCGCCAAGGTCAACGAGTCGAACGTCACGGTCCTCGCCATCGCGAGCGGCGAGCGCGTGGGCATCAAGCAGATCTCCGGCGCGATCGCGCGCCGGATCGTGTGCGCCGCCGCCCCGGGGGCGCAGGCCCGCCGCGCGGCCCGCTTCGGGATGATCAAGTTCGGCTCGACGACCGAGCTGATCCTCCCGCGCCCGCAGGACGTCTCCGTCCGCGTGAAGGTCGGCGATCGCGTCACCGGCGGCGTGACGATCCTCGCCACGCTGCGTGCCCCGCGCTGATCGATCGCCCTGCGCTCAGTCCGCGCCGGACGGGCCGCCGGGCCAGCCCACGCAGCGCTGCATCACGATGCGCGTGATCCGCTCGATGTGCTCGCCCACGACGGCGGCGAGCGCCCCGAGTGTCTCGGCGGCGTTCGGCTGGAACGGCGCGGACTCGTCCTGCAGCACGAGCACGGCTCCCATGCGCTCCCCGCCATGGAAGACGGGAGCAACCATCGCGCGACGCCCTGGAAGAACGCCGCCGCCGGGCGGCGGAACGTCCACCATGTCCAGCGCGCGCTCGAACACCTGTGCCACGGGCTCCAGGGGAAGCGCGGGACAGACGTCGCGGCCGATGATCCCCAGCGTCGACTCCGCGCGCGTCCGCGGAACGTCGCAGTGGCCGTAGGACGCCAGGCCGTGGTCGCCGCGGCCGTTGCACAGCCAGATCGCGACGTTGCCGGGGCGGAAGCGGGCCAGGAGGTGCTCCGTGGCCACGGTGAGCAGCGTGTCGACGTCGAGGTCATGGCCGAGCAGGCCGCGCATCTCGCCCGCCGCGACGGCGGCGTCCGTGCGCGCATCGATCGCCTCGAAGGCGATCACGAAGTCGTCGCCCGCCGCTCGGAGGCGCTCCCGGACGCGCGCAAGGTCGGCGCGGGCGCGGAACCGGCTTGCGAGGACGGAACGCAGGAGTTCCTCCAGGCGGGCGCACCGGGCCTCGAGGCGTGCGGCCGGGCGGGTGTCGATGCGGCTCGATCGGCGGGCTGCCATTGCCCCACCCGAATCGGGCACCGGAGGGCTCGGCTTCAGCCGGTTGCGCGGCCGCGCGGCCGGCATTCAGCCTGTGCGGCCGCCCGGACGGTTACCGCCCCCGTGGCGCGCCTCCCAGAGGGTCACCGCCTCGGCCTGGCGGGGGTAGATCGGCAGCAGGCGAAGCGGATCGCAGGGCCCCTCGGACTCCGCCAGGGCTTCGCCCACCTCAAGGCACGCGGCGGCGCTCCACTGAAGCCGGAGCAGCCCGCGCCGGTGCGCCGCATCCGCCCAAGCGACCGGCAGGTGATCGTCCGCGAGCACCGGGCCTCCCTCGGGGCCAAGCGCCGAACGCAACCCCGCGGACCGCTCGGACGGCATCCCCGCACGGACCTCAAGCTCGGCGCACCAGGCGTCCCCGCCCTTCGCCGCCAGCACCACCGTGCACGGGCCGTCGGGCAGCGCGCCCGCGCGGACCGCGGCCCGCGCCGCCGACAGGGCCGATGGCACCGCCACCAACCGGCAGCCCGTGACCTCCGCGACGGCCTTGGCCGTGGCGCACGCCACGCGCAGGCCGGTGAACCCGCCGGGGCCGACGCTGACCGCAAGCAGGCCGATGTCGCCGGGGCCGC
>JBILFU010000054.1:0-9554 GCA_044351405.1 Phycisphaerales bacterium | reverse complement strand
ACCGGCACGGCCTGGTTCAGGTTGAACTCAGGGGCGTTGGTGAAGTCGGGCGCGCGGAACAGCAGGTCGCGGACGTCGTAGACGACCATGACCTTCTTGGCCCGCAGGGCCTGCTTGGTGGTGACGACCACGATTCCGTCCTGGACGTCGTACTGGAGGGGCTCCGCCAGCGCCTCGCCGGAGTCGCCCGTCGTCACCGCCGAGAGGATGCGCCGGAGCGCGGCATCGAGCGGCATCTCGCCGAGGCGCAGCCGCACCCGCGTGCCCTCGTCGCCCTCGATCTCGGGATTGGCGGCCTTGATGGAGGGCCAGTCGATCAGGTACTGCAGGCGCGCGAGCTCCATGACGTGCTTGAGGGCGCCGTCGAGGGACACGCCCTCGCTCTCGTCGAACGGGAGGTCGACGCGCGAGGTGCGCACCTGGCTCATCACGCGGTAGTCCGCCGAGCTGTCGCGGTATCCGCTGGCCCCGTAGTCGGGCTCGCGCGCGCGCATCTCGCTCATGCGCGCCCACTCCTCGGGATAGGTGATCAGCGCGTTGGTCGAGCGCGGGCCGGGGCCGGTCATGTTGACCTCCGGCGGCACGGTCGCGTTCAGGCCCTCCTGCTCCAGGACACCGATGCCGTACGCGCGGCGGCGCTGGGTGTCGGAGTACTTGACGTACATGAGGTTGGTGCGCAGCGCATCGCGCAGCGTCAGCGCGGCCGGGTTGTTCGGGTCGATGACGAACACGCCGTCGAGGACCTGCAGCGCCTCCTCGTACTTCTGCTGCATCTGCAGCTTGCGCACGTTGAGGAGCAGGTTGTTGACGGTCTTCGCGCGGTTCTCCGCCTCGGAGCGCTGCGACGACGCGGCGTTCGATGCCTGCTGCGCGTTGGCCTGCTGGCGCGAGGCGGAGTCGTGCTCGCGCTGCCGGTCGTCGATCTCGGTGACGAGCGACTCGGCCTCGGTCGACATCGAGTCGAAGTCCTGGGAGGTCAGCACGCCGCGCGCCAGGTCGACGTGCATGCGCGCCGTCACCGCCGTGCGCTTGGCCTGCGCGAAGTTGTCCTGCGCCGCGAGCTGGCGCGCGCGGTCCATGTCGGAGCGGAAGCGGACCATCGCCTGCTGGCGGCGGACCTCGCGGTCGCTCGAGACGGCGCCGATCACCGATCCGCCCTCGAGCATCGACTGGGCGCGCGCGCGCTCGCGCACCGCCTCCTCGTCGCCGGGGAGGAACTGCAGGAGGGTCGCCCAGCCGTTGGCGGCCTGCGCCCACTGGGCCTCGGTCATCGCCTTGCGCGCGGCGGAGCGGATCTGCTCCGTGTCCATCTTGACGTCGCCGGAGGCTGGCTCGGCGGCGGGCGGTTCGTCCGCGGGCGCGGGCTCGGCGGAAGGAGCGGGCTCGTCGGACGGCGCCGGCTCGCTCGGAGCGGGCTCGGCCTGCTTGGGCTCGTCGTCGGGGGCGACCGCGGGGGCAGGTGCGGCAAGGAGGCAGGCGCCGAACACGCCCACGAGGCTCGCGGAGCGGAGCAGGCGGGACGAGCACGCGGACGCGCTCAGCAAGCGGGCGACGACGATCGACTCTTCGCGGGGCATGTCTGCTCCTGGATCCACGGCCGGCCCGCCATGCATCGACGGGACCGCCAAGCAACACCTTCGGACCCGGGGGCCCGAGGGATCGTCCTTCCTCCCAAATTCGGCACGAGCCGCGGGGTGGGCGGAGGGCGCGGGAAGGCTACCCGCGGCCGGGAACGGGCGCAAAGCAGCGGAAACACCCGTGAAACTCCTGTCAATTGCGGCATGCCGGGACCGCGCCGCTACACTCCGACCCCCGATGAACACGGCAAGCACGCCCCGGTCCTGCCGCCTCGCACTCGAGGACGGCACCGTCTTCCGCGGCCACGCGTTCGGTCTTTGTACGGATGGCGCCAGCGCGGGCGGCGAGGTCGTCTTCAACACCGCGATGTGCGGCTACCAGGAGGCGATCACCGACCCGTCCTACACGGGCCAGATCCTCGCCATGACCGCGCCCGAGATGGGCAACTACGGCGTCGCCGCCGAGGACGTCGAGGGCTCGGCCGCCGCGGTGCGCGGGTTCGTGGTGCGCGAGGCGGTGCTCGAGCCGAGCAACCACCGCGCGACGAGCGGGATCTCCGAGTGGCTCGCGAGGTCCGGCGTGATCGGGCTCGCGGGGATCGACACGCGCGCCCTGGTGCGGATCCTCCGCATCAAGGGCGCGCTGCGCGGCGTGCTCTTCGTCGGCGACGCCAAGCAGGACGCGGAGCTCGTCGCGATGGCGCGCGCGCTTCCCTCGATGGCCGGGCAGAACCTCGCCGGCTGCGTGAGCCCGGCGACCGGCAGCCGCTGGAGCGAGGATCTCGGCGAGTGGCGCATGCGCGGACAGCCGCGCGGCGGGCGAACCTTCAAGGTGGTCGCGCTCGACTGCGGCGCCAAGCGCAACATCTACCGCAACCTCTGCGACCGCGGCTGCGACGTCGAGGTGGTGCCTCACGACCTGAGCGCGGCGGAGATCCGCGCCCGCAGGCCCGACGGCCTCTTCGTCTCGAACGGCCCCGGCGACCCGGCGGCGGTCGAGCGGACGATCGCCACGCTGCGCGAGATCGCCGGCGAGGTGCCGACCTTCGGCATCTGCCTGGGGCACCAGCTGCTCGCGCTCGCGCTCGGCGCGAGGACCTGGAAGCTCAAGTTCGGCCACCGCGGCGCCAACCAGCCCGTGCGCAACCTGCTGACGGGCCGCGTCGAGATCACCAGCCAGAACCACGGCTTCTGCGTGGACGAGGAGTCGCTGCGCGCCGCGGGCGGCGAGCCGACGCACGTCCACCTGAACGACGGCACGCTGGCGGGCTTCCGGCACACCGCCAAGCCGATCTTCAGCGTGCAGTACCACCCCGAGGCATCGCCCGGGCCCCACGACAGCGCCTACCTCTTCGACTGCTTCGTCGCCATGATGGGCACGCGGCGGCCGATCACCGCCGCGGACATGGAGGCCGCGCAGCGGGCGCTCGCGGCCGTCTGACCGGCCGCGCATGGGGCTCTTCGGGACCGCGGACGACCGGACCGTCGCCCTGCTCGCGCAGGTGGCGGTGGAGCGGTCGGTGGACCTGCATCCGGACGGGCTCACGTACGCGGTGCCGCCGGCGCTCGCGGACCTGCGCGCGGGCGAGCGCGTGCGCGTGCCGCTGGGGCGCGGCAACGCGCCGACGGAGGGCATCGTCGTGCGCACGATGCCCGCCGACGCGGCGGCCGGCGTGCCGGCGGCGAGGCTCAAGTTCGTCGAGTCGCGCGTCGGGAGCGCGCCCGCGATGCCGACGCAGCTCGTCGAGCTCGCGCAGTGGATCTCGTCGTACTACGTCTGCCCGGTGGGAATGACGCTCGCATCGATGACTCCGGGCGCCGTCAAGCGCGGCGTCGGCACGGTGACGCGGACGTTCGTCGACCTCGCGGAGGGGTGGGAGGCCGCGCTCGCGGCGGCGAAGCGCGTCACCAGGCAGCAGCGCGCGGCGACGGAGGCACTTGCGGCGGCCGCCGCCGGGGAACGCCCGATGGAACTGCGCGACCTGTGCGCGCGCGCCGGGCTGGGCACGCCGGAACCCGTGAAACGGCTTGTTTCCGCGGGAATCCTGCGCGCGGAGCGGCGCACGGCGATCGAGGCCGAGTGGCGCGCCGAGCGCGGCGCGGCGGGAGCGCGGCCGGAGCTGACGACCGCGCAGCGCGGCGTCGTGGATGCGATCGGCGCGACGATCGGCGGCGGCTTCTCGCAGCACCTCCTCTTCGGGGTGACGGGCGCGGGCAAGACCGAGGTCTACATGCGGCTCATCGAGCGGACGCTCGCCGCCGGGCGGACGGCCCTCGTCCTGGTGCCCGAGATCGCGCTCACGCCGCAGACGGGCGGGCGGCTGCTGGCGCGGTTCCCGAAGGAGCGCGTCGCGATCCTCCACAGCGGCCTGACCGCGGCGCAGCGGAACCAGCAGTGGGGGCTGGTGGCCGACGGCAAGGTGCGGCTCGTGATGGGAGCGCGCAGCGCGGTGTTCGCGCCGGTGCCGGACGGCGCGCTCGGTCTCGTCGTGGTCGACGAGGAGCACGACCAGAGCTACAAGCAGGACCAGATGCCGCGCTACCACGGACGCGACGTCGCGATCCGGCGGGCGCAGCTCGCGCAGTGCCCGGTGGTGCTCGGGAGCGCGACGCCGAGCCTCGAGAGCTGGTTCAACGCGACCGAGCGTAGGACGAGCGCGCTGCACGTCCTGCGCGAGCGCGCGCCGGGGCTGCGGCTGCCGCACGTCGAGGTCGTCGACTTCGCGGAGGAGCGCCGCGGCGCGCCCGACCGGCGCGTGCACCTCCTGGGCCCGCGCCTCTCGGGTGCCGTGCAGGAGACGCTCGACGCGGGCGGGCAGGTGCTGATCCTCCTGAACCGCCGGGGGTTCGCCAACTGGATCGCCTGCGCCGACCACCGCTGCGGATGGATGATGCGCTGCGACCGCTGCGACGCGGGGATGATCTGCCACCGGCTGCCGGCGGACGCGGGGGCGGGCGGCGCGGCGGGCGGCCCCGGCCACTACGTGCGCTGCCACCACTGCCAGGGCGAGCAGCGGCTGCCGCGCGCGTGCCCCACGTGCGGGCGGCAGGTGACGGTGTTCGGCCTCGGCGTGCAGCGCGTCGAGGAGGAGCTCGCGCGGCTCCATCCGTCGCTCGTGCCCGGGAGCACCATGCTGCGGATCGACGCCGACAGCATGCAGGACGCCGACGACCTCCACGACGCGCTCGGCCGGTTCGGCCGCGGCGAGGTGCGGCTCCTCGTCGGCACGCAGATGATCGCCAAGGGGCTCGACTTCCCCGGCGTGCGGCTGGTCGGCGTGGTGAGCGCCGACACGGCGCTCAACCTGCCGGACTTCCGCGCGGCGGAGCGGACGTTCCAGCTCGTGAGCCAGGTGTGCGGCCGGTGCGGCCGGGGCGCCGAGGCGGGCCGCGCGATCGTGCAGACCTTCCAGCCGCAGGCGCCCGCGGTGCGCCTGGCGGCGGCGCACGACTACGAGGGCTTCGCGCGCGAGGAGCTCGCGATGCGCGCGCGCTTCTCGCTGCCGCCGTGCACGCGCATGGCGCGCGTGGTGGTGCGGGACGCGTCCGAGGAGAGGGCGCGCGAGCTCGCGGAGGCGCTCGCCCGCGATCTGGCCGCGGCGGCGGCCGGCACGGACGCCACCGTCACGGGACCGATGCCCTGCCCGATCGCGCGGATCGCCGACCGCTGGCGCATGCAGGTGGAGATCGTCGCCCCGGGGGCGGCGGCGCTCGGGAAGTTCCTGACGTCCGCCCGGAACGCCGGAATCCTGCGTCCGGGCGAGGTTTATGCGGTGGACGTAGACCCCGTTGCCTTGCTGTAGCGGGGCGAAAACCCCTACAATCGGCGGACTTTCGGCCGAGCGCGGCGACGCGCGGGCCGGGAGCGAGGAGCCGCCACGCATGCCCGACCACGCCGGCCACGGATCGAACCTTCCCGCCCCGCTCGCCCAGACCGGGCGGGCGGTGAACGCGTGGTCGCCCGAGTACCTCGAGCGGATGCACGCGGCGTGGAAGCAGGACCCGGCGTCGGTGCCGGAGTCGTGGAACCAGTTCTTCCTCGGGTTCGAGCTCGGCCTCGATCGGCCCGCCGCGCCCGCGGAGGGCGTCGGCGACCCGTCGCAGTCGAAGGTGGACGCGCTCATCGAGGCGTACCGCCGGCTCGGCCACCTCGGCGCGCAGCTCGATCCGCTGGGCACGGTCCGGCCGATGCCGAAGGAGCTCGCGCTCAGCGAGTTCGGGCTCACGGGCTCGGACCTCGCGCGCACGTTCTCCTGCGGCACGCTGCCGATCGGCCCGACGGCGACGCTCGGCGCGATCATCGACTTCCTGCAGAAGGCGTACTGCGGCGCGATCGGCGCCGAGTTCGGCTACATCGGCTGCCCGCGCCGGCGCGCGTGGATCGCGGCCAAGGTCGAGGGCGCCGTGGCGGCCGGCTGGGATGCGGCGGCGAAGGAGCGCATGCTCGGCAAGCTGGTGGCCGCCGACGGCTTCGAGAACTTCCTGGCGACGCGGTTCATCGGCAAGAAGCGCTTCGGGCTCGAGGGCGGCGAGGCGCTGCTCGTGGTGCTCGACCACGTGCTCGGCACGGCGGCGGCGGCCGGCGCGCGCGAGTGCGTGCTCGGCATGGCGCACCGCGGGCGCCTCAACGTGCTGCACAACGTGGCGGGCAAGCCCGCGGAGATGGTCTTCACCGAGTTCGAGGAGGCCTGGGCGCCGCACTTCGAGCACGGCGGCGGCGACGTGAAGTACCACCAGGGCTTCACGGGAGACTACGCCGTGGCATCGGGCGCGCAGGTGCGCGTCTCGCTGTGCGCGAACCCGAGCCACCTGGAGTTCGTGGCACCGGTGGCGCTCGGCCGCGCGCGCGCCCGCCAGGAGCGCACCGCGCGCACGCTCGCCGAGGGCCGCGCCCAGGTGCTGCCCGTCCTGATCCACGGCGATGCCGCGCTCCCCGGCCAGGGCGTGGTCGCCGAGACGATGAACATGTCCGCGCTCGACGGCTACGACGTCGGCGGCACGGTGCACGTGGTCATCAACAACCAGGTCGGCTTCACGACCGACAGCCGCGACAGCTACGCGGGCCCGTACTGCACCAACGTCGCGCGCACGGCCGACAGCCCGGTGTTCCACGTCAACGGCGGCGACGCCGAGGCGTGCGCGGCGGTGGCGCGGATCGCCGCCGAGTGGCGCGCGGAGTTCGGCGAGGACGCGTTCGTCGACATGTGGTGCTGGCGCAAGAACGGCCACAACGAGACCGACGAGCCGAACTTCACGCAGCCGCTCCTCTACCGCCGCGTGCGCGCGGCGAAGCCGGTGGCGGCGCGGTACGCGGAGCGACTGGCCGCCGAGGGCGTGATCCCCGCGGACGGGCTCGAGCAGCGCACCAAGGCGCTGTTCGCCGCGCTCGACGCCGCGCAGGCGCGGGCGAAGGAGAAGCCGATGGAGCCCGGGCGCGCGCCGTTCGGCGGCGCGTGGAAGGGGCTCACCGGCGCCTGGAACGACGACCCGGTCGAGACCGGCGTGGCGCCGCGCGCGCTCAAGGCGCTCGCCGCGCAGCTCGCCGCGGTGCCCGAGGGCTTCGCGGCGCACAAGACCGTCGCGAAGGGCGTCGCGGGCCGCGCGATCGAGTCGGACGGCCCGGTCGACTGGGCGCTCGCCGAGCTCCTCGCGTACGCGTCGCTCGTCGAGGAGGGCGACACGGTGCGCATCACGGGCCAGGACGTGAAGCGCGGCACCTTCAGCCACCGCCACGCGGCCGTCTTCGACCAGGAGTCGGGCGACGAGTGGTGCGCGCTCCGCCACCTGAGGGGCGCGAAGGGGCGCTTCGAGATCTTCAACTCCCCGCTCACCGAGTGCGCCTGCGTCGGGTTCGAGTACGGCTACTCGCTCGTCGACCCGAGGGCGCTCGTGATCTGGGAGGCGCAGTTCGGCGACTTCGCCAACGGCGCGCAGGTGATGTTCGACCAGTTCATGGCGGCCGCGGAGGCGAAGTGGTTCCGCTCGTCGGCGCTCACGCTCCTGCTGCCGCACGGCTACGAGGGCCAGGGCCCCGAGCACTCGAGCGCGCGCATGGAGCGCTTCCTGCAGCTCGCGGCCGAGGACAACATCCAGGTCGTGTACCCGTCGACCACCGCGCAGGTCTTCCACGTGCTGCGCCGGCAGATGCGCCGCAGCTTCCGCAAGCCGCTCGTGGTCATGACGCCGAAGAGCATGCTGCGCCTCCCCGCCGCGCAGAGCCCGCTGCCGGAGTTCGCGCACGGGCACTTCCAGGCGGTGATCGGCGATCCCGCGAAGCCGGACGCGTCGAAGGTGAAGCGCGTGGTCTTCTGCACCGGCAAGCTCTTCCACGAGCTCGACGCGGCGCGCCGCGAGTCGGGCGCGGCCGGCGTCGCGCTGGTGCGCATCGAGCAGCTCACGCCGTTCCCGGCCGAGGAGGTGAGGGCGCAGCTGGCCAGGTACCGCGGCGCCGAGGCCGTGTGGGCGCAGGAGGAGCCGGAGAACATGGGCGCGTGGCAGTCGATGCTGCAGCAGTTCGTGCGGCTCACGGGCAAGGCGCCGACGTACGCCGGGCGGCCGGCGCAGGCGAGCCCGGCGGTCGGCAGCCTGAAGCGGCACGGTAAGGAGCAGGCGAAGGTCGTGGCGCTCGCGCTCGGCGCGCCCGCCGAGGATCATGCGCCGGCGGCGAAGGGCCGCGGCGAGAAGGCGCGCTGACGCGCGACGGATGACGGACACCCCGCACGAGGACGGAGACTGACATGGTCGACATCGTGGTTCCCAGCCCAGGCGAGTCCATCACCGAGGTCACCCTCGGGCAGTGGCACAAGCAGGACGGCGACTGGGTCGAGACGGACGAGGTGCTCGTCGACATCGAGAGCGACAAGGCGACGCTCGAGGTGCGCGCGCCGGCGGCCGGCGTGCTGCGCGTCAAGGTGAAGTCCGGCGCGGAGCAGAAGGTCGGCGCGGCGATCGCGGCGATCGACACCGCGGCTGCGAAGCCTGCGGGCGGCGCGGGCGGGAAGGCGGCGGGCGGTGCGGCTCCGGCCACGGCGGCTCCCGTGGAGCCGAAGGTCGCGGCGGCGGGAGCGGCGGCATCCGCTGCGGCGGCCGAGGCGCCCGCCGGCGGCCGCAAGGCGTCGTCGCTCGCGAGGAAGGTCGCGGCGGACAGGGGAGTCGACCTCGCGAAGGTCGCGGGAAGCGGCACCGCGGGAAGGATCGTCGCGGCGGACGTGGAGCGCGCGGCGACGGCCGTGAGCGCGATCGCGAATCCCGTGAAGCCCGTGGCACCGCCGCCGATGCCGGTGGTGGCCGGCGGCTCGCGCGGCGTGCGACGCGAGCGGCTGCCCAAGATCCGGCAGCGCATCGCCGAGCGCCTGGTGGACGCGCAGCGCACGGCGGCGATGCTCACCACGTTCAACGAGTGCGACATGACCGAGGTCATGCGCCTGCGCGCCGAGCACAAGGAGAGTTTCGAGAAGCACCACGGCGTGGGGCTCGGGTTCATGAGCTTCTTCGTGAAGGCCGCATGCAGCGCGCTCAAGCGCTTCCCGAAGGTGAACGCCTACTTCGCGGGCGAGGAGGTCGAGTACCACGACTACGCGGATGTGTCGATCGCCGTCGGCACCGACCGCGGGCTGGTGGTGCCGGTGCTGCGCAACGCGGAGGAGATGAGCTTCGCGGACATCGAGCTTGCGATCCGCAACTTCGCGGCGCGCGCGCGCGAGGGGAAGCTGTCGGTCGACGAGATGACGGGCGGCACGTTCACGATCACCAACGGCGGCATCTACGGCAGCCTGATGTCGACGCCGATCCTGAACGCCCCGCAGAGCGCGATCCTGGGGATGCACGCGATCAAGAAGCGGCCGGTCGAGGATCCCCGGAACCCGGGGCAGATCGCGCTGCGCCCGATGATGTACCTGGCGCTGAGCTACGACCACCGCATCATCGACGGCGCCGAGGCCGTGAGCTTCCTGGTGCACATCAAGGACTGCATCGAGA
>JBILFU010000053.1:0-9558 GCA_044351405.1 Phycisphaerales bacterium | reverse complement strand
CGGCTTCGGGTCCTTGGGTACCAGGTCCATCGGATCGTTGAGCGCGGCATCCCAGTCGAGGTCGCGGCCGGTGTACGCCGACATCCGGCCCATGATGGCCGTCATCGTGCTCTCGGCGATGCGCCGACCCTCGTTGAGGTACGGCGCGTTCCCGCGGATCGCCTCCTGCAGGTCGACGTGCTCCTGCACGTAGGGGTTCGGGTTCTCGCCCTGGAAGGTCCAGGCGTGGCGGCCGCGGATCTCCGCGCGGCCGCTCGAGGTGAGGAGCGTGCCCTCGGTGCCGTGGACGATCTCCTCGACCCGCCCGTCGGTGCCCTCCTGCTGGCGGCTCATCGACGCGCCGAAGCGGTCGCCCGGGTACTCGAAGTGGATCGCGAAGTGGTCGTTGATCGCGCCGTAGACCGGCTGCGTTCGCACCTGGCGCCCGCCCGTCGCCACGCACCGCAGCGGGTGCGCGTCGCCGAAGGCCCAGTTCACGACGTCGATGTTGTGGACGTGCTGCTCGACGACGTGGTCGCCCGAGAGCCAGGTGAAGTAGAGCCAGTTGCGCACCTGGTTCTCCATCTCGGAGAGCGCCGGGTCGGGCTCCGTGCTCCACAGGCCGCCCTGGTTCCAGTAGCAGCGCGCCGACGTCGGGCGGCCGATCGCGCCGTCGCGCACCAGCGCCATCGCCTGCAGGTAGCAGCGCTCGTGGCGCCGCTGCGTGCCGGTGACCACGCACAGCCTGCGCTCCGCGGCACGCGCGCTCGCATCGAGCACGGTGCGCACGCCGGACGGGTCCACCGCCACCGGCTTCTCGAAGAAGACGTGCTTGCCCGCGTCGACGGCGGCCGCGTAGTGCGTCGGCCGGAAGCCGGGCGCGGTCGCCAGGACCACCACGTCGCAGTCGGTGGCGAGCACCTTGCGGTAGGCGTCGAAGCCGGAGAACCGGGCGGACGCGGGCACGTCGCCGCGCACGGCGTCCGCCTTCGCGAGCCCGGCCGCCACCGCCTCGACGCGCTGCGGGAAGACGTCGCCGAGCGCGACGATCCGCGTGTCGGGGCTTGCCTTCAGGGCATCCATCGCCGCGCCCCCGCCGCGGCCGCCGCAGCCGATGATGCCGACGCGCAGCGGCTTGCCGCGGCTGAGCGCCGGGCCGGCTGCCGCGCCCGCGGCGCTCGGCACGGCGCGGCATGCGGTCAGCACCATGGGTGCCGCGAACGCGGCGGCGGCGATCGCGCCGCCCGCGCCGAGGAACCCGCGACGATCGGTGTTCGGTTCGTGCATCTCAGGACACCTTGTACTGGCCCGGCTTCTTCTCGACGGGCATCTCGAGCGGCCCCATGAGGTACTGCGGCGGCGACAGGCTCTCCGTGCTCGCGACGGCCTGCTCCCACGTCACCTTCTGCCCGCTGTACGCGGCCATGCGCCCAAGCACCGCCATCATGTTGCTCACGACCATCCAGTCGCCGTCGTTGACGACGGCGCCGGTGCGGATCGCGCGGAAGAGCTCGTCGTGCTCCGCCTGGTACATGTCGGGCTTGGGCCCGTCGGCCGGGTACTCCCAGAGCACCTTGCCGGACGGGTCCTTCATCCAGTGTGTCGGGCCCCATCCGTTGATGAAGCACTGCCCCTTGGTGCCAGCGATCCAGTCGGTGTTCTCGAAGTAGCAGTCGGCCTGCTGCCTGCAGTTGAGGAACGCGCGCCGGCCGTCCGCCCACTCGTAGACGATCGCGAAGTGGTCGTAGACGTCGCCGCGCTCGGGAATCGGCTCGCGCGTCTGGCGGCCGCCCATGCCGACGGCGCTCGCGGGCGGCTCGTTGCGGAACGCCCAGTTCAGCTTGTCCACTGAGTGCACGGCCTGCTCGACCATCTGGTCGCCGGAGAGCCAGTTGAAGTGCTGCCAGTTGCGCACCTGGAACTCCATGTCGCTCCAGCCATTCTCGCGCTTCCTGGTGCCGAGCGGGCCGGTGTAGTAGCAGCCGTAGGCCGCCATCACGGTGCCGAGCGTGCCCTTCTCGAGCTCCGCGAAGGTCGCGCGCTCGGGCGCGGAGCGCCGCCAGCAGAAGCCCGACATCAGGTTCAGGCTCTTGGCGCGCGCCGCCTTCACGCTCTCGCACACGCTGCGGTAGCCGGGCGCGTCCACGAACATCGGCTTCTCGCAGAAGACGTGCTTGCCCGCGGCCACCGCCTCGGCAAGGTGCATCGGCCGGAAGTGCGGCGCGCTGCAGAGGAGCACCACGTCGACGCCGGAGGCGATCGCCTGCTTGTAGCCGTCGAAGCCCTTGAAGCGGCGCTCGGGCGGTACCTGCACGCGGTCCTTCGCGGGGTGCTTGTCGAAGAGCGCGAGGCACGCGTCCACGCGGTCGGGGAAGACGTCGGCGGCGGCCCAGAGGACGACGCCCGGGTCGGCCTTCAGCGCCTGGTTGGCCGCGCCCGAGCCGCGCCCGCCGCATCCGATCAGCGCCACCTTGAGGGGCTTGGTCTCCCCGTCGCCCGCCACGGCGGCCGTGGCGCATCCCGGCGCGACGAACGCGGCCAAGCCGAGTGCGGAGGAGAGCGCGACGAAGTCGCGACGGTCGATTGCGTTCGGTTCGGAGTGCATGGTCACCTCGTCGTGGCGGGTGCGGTCGGTGCGGCGGGTGGCGCGGCGGGTACGGCGGGCGCCCCGGGCCCGTCGCTCGTCACGACGCGCATCCCGATGAACGGACCGTCCACCAGCCACCAGACGCTCTTGGGAAACTGCGGATCGTTCTCGTTCCAGGCCTCGGTCTCCATGGCGGGCTTCATGGCGGCGGGATCGATGGCCGCGTCCCTGAAGCTGCCGCCCATGACGCAGAACCGTCCGTCCGCGGCGACGCACCACTCGGCGACGTTGCCCCAGAGGTCAGAGAGGCCGAGGGCATCGGGACGCTTGGTGCCCACCTTGTGCGTCGCGTTGCGCGCATCGGCCGCGGTCCACGCGTGGCCGGCCACGAGCGCCGCGGTGACCCCCGAACCACGGCCCATGCACTCCCACTCGGCCACGGTCGGGAGGCGATAGGTGCGGCCGGTCTTCCGGGAGAGCCACTCGCAGAACTGCACCGCTCCCTTGGAGCTCATGGAGATGGCCGGCCAGCCCTGATGACCGTATCCGCGGTCGACCGCCACGTACGGCTTGGTCGGTCGCGTGACGGCGTCGCTCTCGGGCGTGCTTGCGCCGGACTTCTGGTCGAGCTGGTAGATGAACGCGTCGAAGAGCTCCCACGGGACCTCGACGCGCGCGGCGAAGAAGGGCTTCACCTCGCCGCAGCCCGGGACGGGCATCATGTCGATGGTGACGGCGGTGCCGGCGACGCGCTCCACGAACGCGGGCCCGACCGCCGCGTAGGCGAGGCTGGCGGCGATCAGGCAGGCGAAGGGCATGCGGAAACGCTACCGGGAAGCGGGCGGTGCGTTGCGCGCAGGCGGAGCGCCCCAAGGCGCGGGCGGCGGCGATCCGGTGAGCGCCCCGAGGAACGCCGCCAGGTCCGACACCTCCCCGCCGGAGAGGTCGAGCTTCCGCAGGACCAGTTCCCGGTGGTGGTCGAGCTGCGTGGCGCCCTCGAGCGTCGAATAGAAGTGGACCACGTCCTCGAGCTGCGCGAACTGCCCGGCGTGCATGTAGGGCCCCGTCTCGGCGACGTTCCGCAGGCTGGGCGTGCGGAACTCGCCCCAGCGCTCGGGCCCGTTCACGAGCGTCGCGGAGATGCGCGCCTGCGCGCCGCGCGGATCGTCGGAGTGCGGGCCCGCCGCGTTGAAGGGGTCCTCGCGCACGCGGTCCACCGCGGCGTAGCGGCCGGGATCGGTGGGACGGCCGCCGCCCGGCGGGGGGATGCCGATGTTGTGGAACTCGCCGTCGGAGAAGAGCGCGCCGTGGTGGCACTGGTGGCAGTTGGCCTTGCCGAAGAAGAGGACGAGGCCACGGCGCTGGGCATCCGTGAGCTCGGCGTCGGCGCCCGGATCGCCCGCCGCGCGCCGCGTCCACCAGCGGTCGTAGGCGGAGGGGCTGCTCACCAGGCGGCGCTCGTACGCGGCGATCGCCTTGCCGACCCTGGCGAACGCGGCGTCCACCTGCGCGGGCGACGCGCCGCCCGCGGGCGGGTCCTCGCCGAACGCCCGCCGCCACGCGGCGCGCAGCGCGGAATCCGCGCCGATCGCCTCGATCACCCCTGCGCGGGGCAGGTTCATCTCGTTCGGCGACTCGAAGGGCTGCACCGCCTGGCTCCAGAGCGTGTCCGCCCGGCCGTCCCAGGTGAGCCAGCGCTGGTACGCCGCGTTCAGCACGGTCATCGAGTGCCGCGTGCCCCTGCCCTCGCCGACCGCGATCGGCCGCGGATCGCTGAAGCCGCGCGAGGGATCGTGGCACGTGGCGCAGCTCACGGTGCCGCTCGAGGAGAGCCGCTCGTCGAAGAAGAGGAGGTGCCCGAGCGCGGCCGCGTCGGCACTGTCGGCCCAGCGGTTGGTGGGGTCGGAGGGGAGCGCGCCGAGCGGCGGGTTGCGCAGGACGCGCCGGGCGACGTCGGGCGGGAGCCAGGAAGTCGCCGCGGGCGCCGGCCCCTGCCCGGGAGCGGGCGCATCGGCCGGAACCGCGCATCCCGGGAGCGCCGCAAGCGCCGCGACCAGGACCCCCGCCGCGCGAACGGTCCCTCCGGCCGTCATTCGAGGGTCACCGTGCCCTGCGCACGCTCGAGCGTGCCGCCCTGCACGAGGTCGAAGTAGAGCTCCCAGTAGCCGGGCATGTGGAACAGCATCCCGTCCACGCGGAACTCGCCCGGCTTGGTGCGCTTCACGGTGGGCGCCACGTTCATCCCGTGCCCGTGGTGCGGCATGGCGGCGTCGGCCGCGAGCGTTCCGTCGAACGGCGCCCCGCCCGTGACAGCCACCACCCGGACGTCCATCCCGAACGGGTCGCGCAGCGGCGGCGTCGCGGGATCGAAGCGCCACGACACCGTCCAGCGGCCGTCGGCGCTCCGGGCGCTCCACCAGCCGTCCGAGGACTTCACGGGCGCCGGGAACTGGCTTCGCGTATCGGCGGCGCCCTCGGCGGAGGGCACCTTGCCCTCGGCAGGCTGCGGGCCGGTGAGGCTCGGGTCCTTCGGCCGCACGTACGCACGGCCGATCCCGAAGCACGACTCCCACCGCGCCGCGGCGTCGAATCCCTGCACGCGATGGTTGCCGTGGTCGGCGACGAAGAAGCGGGAATCGGACGGGCTCCAGGCGATCGCCGCCGGCTCCCAGAGCTCGGCCGGCTTGCTGCCGTTGCCGCCGCCCGTGCCGATCCGGCGGAGCGCGTCGCCCTCCTTGGCCGGCACGAACTCGAGCACCTCCACCACGTCCCGCCCCGCGTCGCTCACCGCGATGCGCAGCGCCGACCCCGCGGCGGGGATCCGCTCGATGCCGAACGGGCGCACGAACCCGTCGAGCGGCAGCGCGCCGCGGAAGGCGCCGTCCGAGAGCGCGAAGCGCTTGATCATGCGGTCGGCCGCGTCCACGGCCCACGCCTCCGGGCCGGCGGGCCAGGACGCGTCGCCCACCACCGCGAACTGCGCGGGCAGCACCAGCCGACCGGAGGCGTCGCCGCACGGGAAGGCACGCACCGGCGCGAAGTCCGCGTCGAGCTCCACGAAGCGCGGGCCGGCGGCGTCCAGGACGAGCGCCCCGCCGCCGGCCGTCGCGCGGGCGTCCACCGGCAGGAAGCGCTCCCCGCCCGGCACCTTGCGCTCGACGACGAATCGCTCCACCGCGTCAATCCCCACCTCGCGCACGAGCCGCCCCATGAACGGGTCGTAGTGCGGCGCCGTGCCGTCGCGCACCAGCGCGAAGGTCGCGATCACCCGCCGCAGCGGGTCGAAGGCGTGGATGCGGTTGCGCCCCTCGTCGGCGAAGAGCGTCGACACCTGCCCGAGCGTCCCCGGCCGCAGGCCCGGGCCGCCGAGCGTCGTCACGTGGATGGGCGGGTCGTTGCGCAGGTCGAACACCAGCACGGAGGCGGATTCCGGCTCGAAGGCGACCAGCGTGCGGCCGTCGATCGAGAGTTCCGTGCTGAAGTGGCTGGCGACGCCGTCGAACGACGGGAGCGGCTCGAGCTCCGGCACGTTCGGGTCCGGCGGCGCCTTGCCCGCGAAGAGCTGGACGCGGCGCTCGAAGGGCTCCGCCACCACGGCGAGCGATCCGTCCGGCGACGCCGCCGCGGCCGTCGGGTAGTGGATGTTGCCGTTGCCCTGGCGCGGCCGCACCGCGTGCTGGCCCCACTCGTCGACCGTCCTGCCGGCGACGTCCACGCGCACGATCCGGTGGTTGAACTGGTCCGCCACCAGGAAGGCCAGGCCGTCGAAGCCGACGCCCGCCGGCGACTGCCACATGTCGGGGAACGCGCCGCGGTCGCCGGAGGAGGCCAGCTCCTCGTGCGAGTCGGCGTCGAAGGCGACGACCCGGTTGTTGGCGGCGTCGGAGACGAGCACCTTCCCGCCCGAGGCGGCGATGCCGCCGAGGACGGGCGGCAGGCCCGCGCGGGAGTCGGGCGCACCGACGGGCCACACCGAGAGCACCTTGCCCGCCGCGTCGCACTCGATGATCCGCGGGCGGGCGGCGTCCGCCACGAAGATGCGCCCGTCCATGGCGGCGACGCCCGCCGGCATCGTCGGCCGCGTGTCCACGCGCAGCTCGGCCACCGTGGTGCGGCCGTCGGCGGGCACGAACGCGATCGCGCCGCCCTGCCGGTCGGCCACCACGACGCGCCCGTCGGGCAGCTCGGCCAGCGACACGGCCTCCGCGACGCGGCCGAGCGGCCACGGCGGGAGCACCTGCGTGCGCGCCCCGTCCGGCGCGATCCGCACCACGCCGCCGGGACCGAGCGCCGCGGTGACGACCCCGCCGTCCGAGACGATCGCCGCCCGCACGTCGTCGAGCCCGTCGACGGTGCGGACCGGAAGGCCGAAGCCGCGTCCGGCGCCCGGCGGCGTGGCGGCCGGCGCGCGGCCGGCAAGGGCGACCGCGCCGAGCGCGACCGCGGTCAGTGACACGGCGGAGGGAACGCGCATGACTCGCCAAGCCTACGCCCCGATACCCTGCCGCGCCATGCCGCCTGCCGCCGACGCCGCCCCGAGCCCGCTGCCGGCGTGGTCCGTCCTGCCGTTCGCCGGCCTTCTCCTGGCGATCGCGGTGCTCCCGCTGGTGCACCGCACGGCGCACTGGTGGGAGTCGAACGGGAACAAGTTCGTCGTCTCGATCGCGTGCGGGCTCGCGGCGCTCGCCGCGATCGCCTCCGCGCACGGCGCGGGCGCCGCGCGCGACGCGGTCGGGCACGCGATGGCGGAGTTCGTGCCGTTCATCGTGCTCCTCTTCTCGCTGTACGTGATCTCGGGCGGGATCCTCATCTCCGGCGACCTGCGCGGGACGCCGCTCCTGAACACGTCGCTGCTGGCGCTCGGCACGGTGGCGGCCAACGTCCTCGGCACCACGGGCGCGAGCATGCTCCTCATCCGGCCGATCCTGCGCGCCAACGCCTCGCGGGCGCACCGCGTGCACGTGGTGGTCTTCTTCATCTTCCTGGTGAGCAACATCGGCGGGCTGCTCCTGCCCATCGGCGACCCGCCGCTCTTCCTCGGGTACCTGCGCGGCGTGCCGTTCGGCTGGACGCTCGGCCTGTTCCGCGAGTGGATGGTCGCCACCGCGGCGCTGCTGGTCCTCTTCTACTTCCTGGACGCGCACCTGGCGCGCAAGGAGGGCCGCACCGCGGAGCCGGCGCCGCCCACCGACGAGCAGGCCTCGCCGACGATCCGGGTGTCCGGCGCGGAGAACGCCGTGTGGCTCGCGGGCGTCGTGCTGGCGGCGGCCTTCCTGGTGCCGGGCAAGGCGATCGGCAGCTGGACCGTGCCGGACGGCGCGCGCGAGGCCGCGATGATCCTCTGCGCCGTCGCCAGCCTGCGCACCACGCCGCGCGCGGTGCGCGAGCGGAACCGGTTCACCTACGGGCCCATCGTGGAGGTGGCCGCGCTCTTCGGCGGGCTGTTCCTGGCGATGCAGCCCGCGCTCGAGATCCTCGTCGAGCGCGGCGGGCGGCTCGGCCTGCGCGCCGAGGCGCACTTCTTCTGGGCGACGGGCATCCTCTCGAGCTTCCTGGACAACGCGCCCACCTACCTGGTCTTCGCGGACGTGGCGCGCGCGGTCACGCCGCAGGATGCGGCGGCGGCAGGAGCGGGCGCCGCCGGCGCGGCCGGCGCGGCCCCGGCGCTCGTCCCCTTCTCCGGCGGCATGGTCGACGCCGGACTGCTCGCGGCCGTCAGCTGCGGCGCCGTCTTCATGGGCGCGAACACCTACATCGGCAACGGGCCGAACCTCATGGTGGCGGCCATCGCCCGCGAGGACGGCGTCCGGATGCCCACCTTCTTCGGCTACATGGCGTGGTCGGGCGCGGTGCTGCTGCCGCTCTTCGCGGCGATCACCTGGATCTTCTTCGCCTGAGGCCGCCCGAGGCCGCGCGTCACTCGGCGCGGCGCCGCATCAGGTCGCCCGCGTTCCCCAGGTCCCGGTTGACGTCGCCCGAGCTTCCGACGGGGATCTCCGCGCCGCCCGCCTTGATGGTGAAGCCCTCCGGGGTGCCCGGTTCCGGCGGCTTGCCGGGATCGTTCCGCTGCATCAGCGCGAAGATCACCGCCTGCGCCACGGCGCTCTCGGCCACCATGCGGCCCGCGCGCTCGCCCGCCGCGGCCAGCGACGGGAAGTCGCCGCGGTCGAGCTCGCGCTCGAAGTCGCGGAGCGCGTTCTCCACGGCGAGCATCAGGTAGGCCACCACGGACCATTCCTCGCGCGTGTCGGGGAAGTAGCCCGAGGAGCGGATCAGTTCCACGGGCACCGCCACGCGCCAGCCCGCGGGCGTCTCGGCCATGCTGAGCGTGCCGCCCAGGACGGGCGTGCCGTCCAGCGAGAAGGTCGCCGTGCCGTCGCCGAGGTCCTCGGCCTCCAGCCGCGAGCGGTTGGCGTCGAGCCAGCCGAAGGGATCGCTGACCACGCCGGTGAAGACGTCGCCGAACCCGCCGCGCGAGGCCCAGGTGCCGCCCTTGGCGAGCTCCTTCTCCACCTCCCTCGGGTACCGCGCGCGGATCTTGCCGCTCACGCGCCAGAGCTGGGCGAGCATGTCGCCCGCCTTGTCCTTGACGTCGGCGATGGCGCTGGCCTCCGTGACGCCGTCCTGGAACGTGACGTCGCGCGCCGCGATCTCCACCATGCCGGCGAGGAGCTCGGGGCGGCCGTCCTTCACCATCTGCGCCATCGCGTCGAGCGCCGCGGCGGGCGTCGAGGTGTCGTAGCGCGGCTTGCGGCAGGCGCCCAGCGGGAGCGCCGCGACCGCAACCACGGCCACGAGCGCCGCGGCGCGCAGGAAGCGCCGGGCACGGGGCATGGCGGCAAGGCTTCGCTCGGCTGCGGGCATGACGCCAATCCTAGGCGCGCCCTGCCCTACACTTTCGCCCGATGCGCATCCAGCTCAACGGCAGCCAGAAGGAGCTCGACGGCACGCCCACCGTCGCCGACCTCGTGCGCGGGCTCGGCCTCGAGCGC
>JBILFU010000329.1:0-2527 GCA_044351405.1 Phycisphaerales bacterium | reverse complement strand
GCCCCTCGCGTTGATGCGTGCCGGCAGCCGCTGCTCGGCGATGCAGCGCACCGCGACCGCCATGGCGATCGCGCCGTTGCCCGCGCCTGCGTTCCCGATCGCGGGCGCGAGCGTCACGAGCGGCACCTTCGCCGCGCGCGCGCCGAAGACGCGCCGGATGGCCGCGCGCTCCGCGGCATCGAGCATCGGGACGCCCGTCCCGAACGGGATGACCGCGTCGACCGCGTCCGCGCCGATGCCCGCATCCGCGAGCGCCGCCTCGATCGCGTCGGCGATCCCCTGCCCGTCCGGCTCCGGCTCGACGCCGAGCGTGTCCGGGCAGAAGCTCTGGCTCGCGCCGAAGCCCGCGAGCTCCGCGAGCGGCCGCGCGCCGCGCGCGAGCGCCGTCTCCATCGCCTCGAGCACCAGCAGCCCGCCGCCCTCGCCGGGCACGCAGCCCTTGGCGTCCGGGGCGAACGGCCGCACGACGCCCGCCGGGTCCTCGCCGGGCGCGGTCGCCGCGAGGCGGCCGGCATAGTGCTGGCGCATCATGCCCATCAGGTTGGTCTTGCTCTCCGCGCCGCCCGAGATGCACGCGTCCGCGTCGCCGCGGCCGATCACGCGCATCGACTCGCCGATCGAGAGCAGGCTCGACGCCTCCGCGCACGTGATCGTGTTCGACGGCCCCTGGCAGTCGTGGATGATCGTCACGTGGCAGGCCAGCATGTTCGGCAGGTACTTGAGCATCCAGAGCGGCGTGAGGTTCTTCATCCCCTCGCCGCCCCAGGCGCCGAAGTCGAAGGACCCGTCCGCCGCGCGCGCGGTGACCAGCGCCGACGCGAGCTCGTTCTCCTCCGCCGCGATCAGTCCGGCGCCGATGTGGCAGCCGAAGCGGCCCGGCGGGATCGTGACCTCGCCCGCCTCGTGCGCCTTGGTGCGAAGGCCGGCATCGTCGATCGCCTGCATCGCCGCCCCGACGGCGAGCTCGATGTCGCGCGCCATCACCTTGGTCGCCTTGCGGTAGGACTTCGGCACGACGTTCTTCACGTCGAAGAGCTCGTCCGGCACCTGGGCGACGAAGGGCGTGGGGAAGCCGCTGAAGTCGAAGGTCCGGCAGGGACCGATCCCCGACCTCCCCTCGCAGAGCGCCGTCCAGAGGGCGCCCGTCCCGAGGCCGAAGGGGGTGACGGTCCCGGTGCCGGTGATCGCCACTCGTCGTGTCTGGCGGGGCATGGGACGCGAAGTCTACGGAAACCGCGCCCGGCCGTCAGCGCGCCATCCGCCGCGCGATCAGCATGGCGAGCTCGAGCGACTGCTCGTAGTTGAGGCGCGGGTCGACCGCCGAGCGGTACGCCTGCGCGAGCTGCTCGTCGCTCAGGCCGCGGGCGCCGCCCGTGCACTCGGTGACGTTCTCGCCCGTGAGCTCGACGTGGACCCCCCCGAGCCAGGTGCCCGCGGCGCGGTGGATCTCGAACGCCTGCTCGACCTCGGCGAGGACGTGCCCGAACTTGCGGGTCTTGACCGGCACGCCCTTCCCCGGGCCCGACGCGGGCACCACCGTCTCGGTGTTTCCGTGCATCGGGTCGCAGATCCATACGACGGGACGGCCGCTCGCCTTCACCGCGTCGATCGCCGGGGGCAGGCGCCTTGCGATCTCGTGCGCGCCGAAGCGCGTGATCAGCACCACGCGGCCCGGCGTCCGGTGCGGGTCGAGCCGCTCCACGGTGCGCACGAGCGCGGCCGGGTCGGTCGACGGCCCCACCTTCACGCCGACCGGGTTCTCGATGCCGCGGAAGAACTCGACGTGCCCGCCCTCGGGCGCCGAGGTGCGCACGCCGATCCACGGGAAGTGCGTGCTCAGGTCCCACCAGCCGGCGCGGTGCGGCACCTCGCGCGTCTGCGCCTCCTCGTAGTCGAGGACGAGCCCCTCGTGGCTCGTGAAGAAGTCGACGCGGTGCACCTGCGCGACGTCGACGCCGACGAGCGTCTCCATGAAGCGCAGGCTCTCGCCGATCTGGTCGACCATGCGCTGGTACTCGGCGGCGAGCGGCGAGTGCCTCACGAAGTCGAGGTCCCAGTACTCCGGGTGGTGGAGGTCGGCGAACCCGCCGTCGACGAGCGAGCGGATGAAGTTGAGCGTGAGCGCCGCGCGCTCGTGGCCGCGCACGAGGCGCCTCGGGTCGGGCGAGCGCGACGCGGCGTCGAAGCCCGGGCCGTTGACGAGGTCGCCGCGGTAGGCGGGAAGCGTGGTGCCGCCGCGGGTCTCGGAGTCCTGCGAGCGCGGCTTCGCGTACTGGCCGGCGAAGCGGCCGATGCGCGTCACCCGCCGCTTGCCGCCCTGCACGAGCACCAGGCTCATCTGCAGCAGGATCTTGAGCCGCGCCGCGATCGAGGCCGGCTCGCAGCCGTCGAAGGTCTCGGCGCAGTCGCCGCCCTGGAGGATGAAGCGCCCGCCGGCCGCGGCCTCCGCGAGCTGGCGCCGCAGCGCGTCGATCTCGAAGCTCGTCACCAGCGGCGGGAGCGCCGAGAGCTCCCGGCGCGCGGCGTC
>JBILFU010000328.1:0-2540 GCA_044351405.1 Phycisphaerales bacterium | reverse complement strand
CGTCACCCGCCGCGAGCCGCGGCTTCTTCCCGAGCGAGATGGCCTTCAGCATGCGGATGATCCCGCTGCTCGCCGAGGCGGGAATCCAGTGGTCGTTCGTCTCGAGCGAGAAGGTCTCGCGCGCCTGCAGCGACTTCCCGGTGGTGTTCGGCTCGGGCGGCGTGCAGTGCGACCCGCCGAACCGCGCGGACCAGCTGAACCCGGCCGCGGGCTTCTACGACCGCATGGCGATCAGCCGCGGCTGCGCCCCCGCCGAGGCGCTGCCCTTCGGCCACCAGCCGCACCGTGCGCGGTACGTCGATCCGTCCACGGGCGCCGTCAGCGAGATCATCGTGGTTCCCTGCTCGCAGAGCCTCGGCTGGCTCGACGGCTACGCGCCGCTCGGCGTCGACAACCTGCACCGCATCGAGCCGCGCAACGACCCCGACCGCCCGATGCTCGTGGTCCTGGCCCACGACGGCGACAACGCCTGGGGCGGCGGCTACAGCTACTACATGGAGGCGGTGCCGAACTTCGTCTCCTCGGCGAGAGGCTCGGGCTACGTGCCCACGGTGGTGCAGCGCTACCTGGCGGACCACCCGGTACCCGCGAACGACGTGATCCACGTCGAGGACGGCGCGTGGGTGAACGCCGACGGCGACTTCGGCGCGCCGCAGTTCCTGAACTGGAACTGGCCGCCCGTGAACGCGCAGGGGCAGATCGACGTCGCCAACGGCTGGGCGGAGGACATCCGCAACTGGGCCGTGATCACCGCCGCGCAGAACTTCGTGGACCTCGCCGAGCAGGCCGACGCCGACCGCGGGCTTTCCGCGCGCCCCGCGCACATGCTGCGCCCGCAGGCAGGCACCCGCGCGAGCGAGCGCGCGTGGCACTACTTCCTGGGCTCCCTGAACTCGGGCTACATGTACTACGGCACGGCGCTCGACATGGAGGTGAAGCCGACGGTCGCCTGCAACGAGGCGATCGCGCAGGCGAACCTGGCCACCCCGGGCGCGGTCGACCGCACCGCGCCGACGGTCTGGATCCCCCAGCGCCACCCGTGGAACCCGGGCGGCACGAACTTCGGCCCGCAGTACGGCTACCAGCAGCGGAACTACGGTCCCGACTTCATCGTCTGGACCTTCGCGCACGACACCGCCGGCATGCAGTCGGTGAACCTCAAGTGGCGCGCGGATGCCGACGGCCAGAACCCGCTCTCCACCGCGGAGAACGAGACGTACGCGGGCGGCCCCGGCGTCGGCGCGTGGCAGACCGTGGCCATGACCGCGCGAGACTTCCCGGCCGGCAACTTCTTCAACAGCGGCTCCATCAACTTCTTCGAGATGCCGACCGCGATCGCCAGGCAGTACTACGCGACGGTCGTCGGCCAGTCCGGCAAGCTCGTCGACTACTACGTCGAGGCGACCGACACGCTCGGGAACGTGAAGCGCAGCCCGATCCAGCACGTCTACGTGGGCACCGGCACCGGCCAGGGCCCGGGCGGCGGCGGACCGAGCCCGTACACGATGGACGGGACGCTCGATGCGGGCGCGGTCGCGGTCGCGTCGAACGGCGGCCGGACGCTCTGGGCGTCGGTGAGCGGGAGCACGCTCTACGTCGCCACGCAGGATGCGGGCGAGGGCGACGACGTGTTCGTCGTGCTCGGCGACGTCCCGCCCGGGCCGACGCGCCCGGCGTGGTGGGCGAAGGCGGGCCAGGCGGCGCAGTGGCGCGCCTTCGTCGCGGACGAGAACGACAACTCCTGGAGCGGCTGGTTCGACGCCAACGGAAGCGTGACCACGGCATCGAGCGCGAAGAGCGCCACCGGCGCCAACGGCGGCGTCCTCGAGGGGACGATCGACCTCGGGCAGCTCTTCGGCAACCTGCCCGACCGGATCGCGCTCGCGGCGGTCGCGTATGCGAACGCCAACGGCGGCGCGCTGCGCGCGGCGCAGCAGGCCCCGGCATCGGCGGACGGGAACGGCAACCTGGATGCCGGGGAGTTCGCGCTGGTCGCGCGCTGCGACATCGGGGCCACGGAGGGGTGCTGTGCGCCGGACCTGTCCCGTGACGGCCGCGTGTCGGGGGAGGACCTCGGGCTCCTGCTGGCAGGCTGGGGCGGAACGGACGCCGCGCTGGACCTGAACGCCGATGGCGCGGTGAGCGGCGCGGACCTCGGGCTGCTGCTCAGCGCCTGGGGGCCCTGCAGCCAATAACCCGGAGGGCCCTTCCCGGACCAGGTCCGGGCGGAACGGCCCGAACAAACCAAGGTTGATGGCCGAATGCGGCCACCGAATGGTTGCCCCGCCCGGCCCATCGGCTATTGGTCTCTTGTCCGAACAACGCTCGGTCCGCGATGCCGCCGCTCGGCGGCCGGGACCGACAGAGGGAAAGGAACGCCATGCGGCGCGCTGTCGCAGGTCTGTCGATCATCGTTTCGTGCGCCTTCGCCGCGTCCTCGGCGGCCGGGGTCGCCGTGGTTGCGCAGAACCTGCCCATCGAGCCCTCGCCGTCGAACCCGCGCCTCGACGGCACCTTCTCCGACGGCCTGCAGAGTGCCG
>JBILFU010000327.1:0-2546 GCA_044351405.1 Phycisphaerales bacterium | reverse complement strand
CGCCCGGACTGCGGGCTCACGCATGCGCGGCCCGCCGGGTCGAACGCGATCGAGACCCAGCTTCCCTGCGCGGGCTGCGCGCTCGCGACCAGCCGGACCTCGAATCCCGCCGGCACGGCGATCGCCGACGCGGGCGGGGCCTCGGAGATCGGGGTCACGGCGATGTCGCGGAAGCGCACCTCCATCGGCGGACCCGAGTGCAGCTGGAACGCGAGCTGGCCGTCGCGGCGGAAGCGGCTGGCGTCTCCGTCCGTGACGTCGGTCATGAGCGTGCCGTTGATCCAGTGGCGCACGCGCGTGCCGCGCGCCTCGATCCGGTAGTCGTTCCACTCGCCGGCGCGCATCACGGCACGCAGGCGCTCCTCGGGCGCGAATCGCGCGATCACGCGCCTGCCGGACGGCGACCATTCCACCTGCTCGCCGCGCCCGCTCATCACCGAGCGGCCGAGCCCCTCGTAGAGGATGCCCGTGTAGGCGTTGTCGGCGTCGAGGTCCGCCTGGAAGCCGGCCATGTCCGCCTGGCCCGCGACCCGCTGGCTGCGGTAGTGGATGCCGCTGTTGCCGCCCGTGATGCGCACCTTGCAGCGGAGCTCGAAGTCGGCCGGCATGTCGCCGCTCCACGCGAGGTAGGTGCTCGCCGCCAGCGGGCGCTCGGCGGTGGAGCGGCCGACGATCGCGCCGTCCTCGGCCGACCAGAACGCTCGGTCGCCGTCCCAGCCGTCGAGCGTGCGGCCGTCGAAGGGGACGACGTCCGCGCCGGGCGCGGTGCCGCAGGCCAGGGCGGCGGCGAGGGCGGCGGTCGGGGCAGGGATCCGCATCGCCCGTGGTACCGCGCCGCGCGGGCCGCGCTGCGCGTTCCGTTATCCTCGCGGGATGTCGTTCGGACTCGGCCATGGGCGCACGCTCGATCCCTCCGGCGTGGGGCGTTCGCAGCGCGAGCTTCCGCCGGCGGAGGCGGGCAGGCTCGGCCCCGCGTTCTTCTTCCCCGACAGGCCGGACGCGCCGTTCGAGCTCGAGATCGGCTCGGGGAAGGGCACGTTCCTGCTGCAGGAGGCCCCGGCGCACCCCGGCACCAATTTCCTCGGCATCGAGTACGCGGGCGAGTTCTACCGCTACGCCGCCGACCGCCTGCGCCGCGCGGGCGTGCCGAACGTGCAGATGCTCTACGCCGACGCCGTCGAGTTCGTGACCCACTGGCTCGCCGACGGCTGCTGCCGCGTCGTGCACCTCTACTTCAGCGACCCGTGGCCGAAGGCGCGCCACCACAAGCGCCGGGTCGTGCAGGACGCGACGCTCGCGCAGTTCCATCGCGTGATCGCGCCGGGCGGGGAGCTCCGCCTGGTGACCGACCACGACGCGCTCTGGGCGTGGTACGAGGAGCACGCGGCGCGCAACGCGCACCTCTTCGAGCGGCTGGCCTTCGAGCGCCCCGCGGCCGCTGGCGACGGCGAGGTGGTGGGCACCAACTTCGAGCGAAAGTACCGCCGCGAGGGGCGCGTGTTCCGGGCGATGACGCTCCGGAGGCGGTGACGGGCGGCGGCGCGTCGCCGCGCGCCGCTCAGCGCTCCCGGAAGGCGAGCCGCGCCTGCGAGACGTCCGGATAGAGCTGGAACAGCCCGTCGAGCTTGGCGAGCCGCAGCACCTGCACGGACATGCCCTGCAGGCCCGCGACCTTCACCTCCCCGCCGTGCTCCTTCATCTGCCGGTGCAGCATGAGCAGCTTGGCGAGGCCCGCGCTCGACAGGATGTCGAGCTTGGCGCAGTCGACGATGACGCCCTTCATCCCGGCCTCCACCGCGCGCTTCACGACGTCGCGGATCTGGTCGGCCGTGCCCTTGTTGAGACCGCCGTCGGCGACCAGCACGATCACCTTGTCGTCGGCCTCTGCCAGGTAGGTCTCCATGGGCCTCAGGCTACTCCGGCCGCCTCCAGCCGAGGTCCGGGTCCTTCTGCAGGACCGCGGCCGACTGCTTGACGCAGCGGCGGCACGCACGGGCGCCGGCGGCCGCGCCGGGGCCGTCCTGCGGAGCCCAGGAGGGGTCCGCCCGCTCCTCGAGGCAGAGCGCGCAGCGCACCTGGCCCGCGGCGGGGGCATCGCGGAGGACGACCGACCGGTACGCCTCGCGGAGGCAGTCGCCGCAGATGCAGCTGCCCTGGTGTCCCTCCACCATCGGCAGCGACTCCGACCACTCGCGGGCGCAGAAGTCGCAGAGGACGTCCGACATCTGCACGTCGAGCGGATTGCAGCCGGGCCGGCGCATGGGGCGGCGGAGCCTATCATCCGCGCCATGCCACGACGGAACGGGTCGCTCGCCGCGCACGCGCTGGTCGTGTGCGCGGGCGGTGCCGCGGTGGTGGGGGCGATCGCCTGCGCGGGCGGGTGGTGGGCGGCGGACCGCCTGGCCGAGGCCGCGCGCACGCAGCCGCCGGTCGGCGACGACGCGGTGGACGGCGCGCTGGCGCTCGTCCGCTGGACGGTCGCGGGCGGGACGGCGCTCGTCGCGGGAGCCGCGGCGACCCTCGCGTGGATGGTGGTGCGCCGCGAC
>JBILFU010000052.1:0-9708 GCA_044351405.1 Phycisphaerales bacterium | reverse complement strand
GCTCGGCGGCGTGCTGACGCTCCCGATCTCGATCCCCGGCTCGGTGGCGGCGTCCTGGCTCATCCAGGCCCGGATGGCGGCCGCGATCGCGGCGCTCTACGGGCATGACCCGCGGTCCGACCGCGTGCGGACGGTGGTGCTGCTGGCGCTGGTGGGCGACGCGTCCGCGTCCAAGCTCCTGAAGGGTGCCGGGATCGCGCTCGGCCGGCAGGCGGCCATCCGAGCCCTGGAGCGCGTCGGCGGGAGGACCCTGACGGGGATCAACCGCGAGGTCGGCGCCTGGCTGATCGCCACGGGAGGGCCGAAGGGCGCGTCCAGGCTCGTCCCGATCGCCGGCGGCCTCGTGGGCGGGGCGTTCGACGCGGTCAGCTGCCAGGTGGTCGGGCGGACCGCCAAGCGGATGTTCCGGACGGACGATGATCCGCCGGGCAGGTAGGCCGATAGAGTGCACCGGGCGGCGGGTCGCTGCCCGGCCGAAGGCAAAGGAGTGCCCATGAAGCTCGATGCGCTGTGTTCCTCGCTCGTCCCGGCTGCGTCCGTGCCGGCGGCACCGTCCGTCGAGGTGCGTTCCGTGGCGGATGACTCGCGCGCGGTGGAGCCCGGCGCGCTGTTCGTGGCCCGACCGGGTGCCACGTCGGACGGCCGGGCCTTCGTCGCGGACGCGGTGCGGCGGGGGGCGGTCGCGGTGGTCCACTGCGGCGCGGACCCGTGCGCCGGCCTGCCGGCGGCGGCCTCGGTGGTCCGGGTCGCGGTGCCCGACGGCACCGACCTCACGCGGCTCGCGGGCGCGCTTGCCGACCGGCTGGCCGGGTCACCGAGCAGGCATCTGCGGCTCGTCGGCATCACGGGGACCAACGGCAAGACCACCATGGCCTTCCTGGTCCAGCAGTTCCTGCGCGCCGCCGGCGACCGCTGCGGGCTGATCGGCACCGTGACCGTCGACGACGGCTGTCGCGCCGCCCCCGCCAGCCTCACGACCCCCGGCGCCATCCAGCTTGCCGCGATCCTGGGCCGCATGGTCGCCAACGGCTGCTCCGCGTGCGCCATGGAGGTCTCCAGCCATGCGCTCGACCAGGGGCGCGCCGACGCGCTGCGGTTCGCGGCCGCCGTCTTCAGCAACCTGACCGGCGACCACCTCGACTACCACGGCACGATGGAGCGGTACGCGGCGGCCAAGGCGCGGCTCTTCGCCATGCTGCCGCCGGAGGGGACCGCGGTCGTGAACGCCGACGACCCGTGGCACCGCGCGATGATCGCCGGCTGCCGGGCGCGCGTCCTCCGCTGCTCCGTCCGGGAGGAGGGCGGGGGGGGCGCCGAGCCGCGGGACGGCACGCCCGGCGCGGACTGCACCGCCATCGTCCACGCGTCGAGGCTCGGCTGGCAGGATGCGACGTTCCGCGGGCCGTGGGGCTCGGTCCGGACGCGGCTTCCCCTCGTCGGGCGCCACAACGCGATGAATGCCCTCGAGGCAGCCGCCGCGGCGAGTGCCGTCGGGGTGCCTGCCGGGGCGATCTGCGCCGCGCTCTCCGCCTGCACTTCCCCGCCCGGGCGGCTGGAACCGGTGACGACGCCGGAGGACCCGTTCGCGGTGCTCGTGGACTACGCGCACACGGACGACGCGCTCCTCAACGTGCTCGGCGCCCTGCGTCCGCTCGTCGGCGCCGGCGGGCGGCTCGTCACCGTGTTCGGCTGCGGCGGCGACCGCGACCGCACCAAGCGTCCCCGCATGATGCGCGTCGCGTGCGAGGGGTCCGACCGCGTGGTGGTGACGAGCGACAACCCGCGGACCGAGGACCCGGAGGCGATCATCGACGAGGTGCTCGCCGGCAGGCCCGGGGATTGCCGCGCCGCGGTGCTCCGCCAGCCGGACCGGGCGCGGGCGATCGCCACCGCCGTGTCGGAGGCGCGCCCCGGGGACATCGTGCTGATCGCCGGGAAGGGGCACGAGGACTACCAGATCGTCGGGACGGAGAGGCGGCCGTTCGACGACCGCGTGGCCGCCCGCGAGGCGCTCGGTCGCGGGCCTGCGGCCGTGCCCGGTCCGGTGCTCGCGGGCTGATGCGCTTCCCGCCGGCGGGGGCGCGGCGGACCCGGCCGCAAACGGGCGCGGCTCCCGGCAGGGCCGGGAGCCGCGAGGACAATGATCCGTCAGGGCGCGTCAGCTCAGGTCGTGCTGGTGCGCTTGGTGAACACGGAGATGATGACCAGCAGGGCGATCAGGCCGACGAAGCCGTTGCTGCCCAGCGTGGACACGAAGGCCATCAGGTTGCCGGTGACCTTGCCGAAGTACGAGGTGTTGTCGGTGCCGAAGATGATCTGCACCAGGACGCCGAGCGCGATGAACAGCAGCATGATGTCAAGCAGTTCGCGAGCCCAGCCCTTGACCAGTTCGAATCCCTTCATGCGTATCTCCTCTTTCGGGGTGCACTCTGGGCGAACCGCGTCGCCCCACCTCAGGGCTATCGGCCATGGCGCGGCGAATCCTTCATTGATCCTTCGTGACCCGCTGGGAGCGCCCGGGCGGCTCCCTGCTCGGGAGGCCGTCCGGGTGCCCCCGGGGCGGCATGCCGGGTCAGAACCCGGCGGCGCGGGCGAGGATCAGTCCGATGCAGAACGCACAGACCGCGGCCAGGACCCGCTGGGCATTGTGATGAGCCTTTTCCATCGCAAACACCTCGAGACGATGGGGTTACGGCTGCTGGAACGACCTGCCAGCCGACGCCCGACGGAGGGATCGTGCGAAGTGCCCGCGTCCGCGGCAAGCGACGCGTGAGGGAGAATTCGGGGAATTCCGAACAACCCGTCCGCGCGGGGCGTCCGGGAGTTGCCGCGTCGGAGCGCATCCCCTGCCGGTTCGCCGGAAGGGTCATCGCGCCGGGGAACCGTGCGGCTGCCTGAGTCGTTCGGCGTCGTCCTCCCTCGGGAACCGGAGGGCGGCGCCGCGCCCCTGCGGCATCCGCGCCCCGATGGTCGATAGTCTCCTCACGCCTCGAGGAGCGGGGCGTCAAGGGCGCCCGCCGCGGCGCCGGCAAGGAGCGCCGATGCAGTTCACCGCCGACGAGTTGCGCACCGCCGTCGCAGGGCAGTGGGTCGTCCGCCCCCCGCAGCCCGCGCCGCGGCCCGGGTTCGCGCCGCAGCCGTTCCTCATCTCGGGCGTGGCGACGGATACCCGCGAGGAGCTTCGCGGCAGGCTCTTCGTCGCGCTGCGCGGGGAACGCCATGACGCACATGCCTTCCTGGCCGATGCCGCCGCGCGCGGAGCGGCCGCCGCCATGGTCGATCGCCGCGCCGGCGCGTTCGCGCGCCCGGAGGGCCTGCCGCTCGTCGAGGTGGCCGACACCCGGACGGCGCTCGGCGACCTCGGCCGCTGGTGGCGAGGTCGCCTGCGCGCCAAGGTGGTGGCGATCACGGGTTCGAGCGGCAAGACGACGACGCGCCGGCTCGTCGACGCCGCGCTCGCCTCGGTGATGAGGGGAAGCGCTTCGCCGAAGAGCTTCAACAACGACATCGGCGTGCCGCTCACGCTCTTCGGCGCGGAGCCGGGCGACGGCTACCTGGTGGTCGAGATCGGGATGAACCGTCCGGGCGAGATCTCGCCGCTCTCGACCATGGCCGCGCCGCACGTGGCCATGGTGACGATGGCGGGCCGCGCGCACCTCGGCGGCATGGGGAGCGTGCGGGCGATCATCGACGAGAAGTCGACCATCGTGGACGGGCTCGGGACCACGGGCATCGCGATCGCCAACGGCGACCAGCCGGCGCTGGTGGCGGCGGTGGCGGCGCGGGTGAAGCCCGGCGTGCGCGTGGTGACCTTCGGGACGGGCGACGCCTGCCAGTGGCGGCTCGTGTCGCGCCGCGCCGAGGGCGCCCGGCAGGCGTTCCGCGTGCGCGAGCCGGACGGCGCCGAGTGGGAGTGCCCGCTCGGGCTGCCGGGCGACTACAACGCGATGAACGCGCTGGCGGCCGTGGCGTGCGCCCGCATGCTCGGCGTGCCTGCGGAGCGGGTGGCGGCGGCGCTCGGCGCGGTGGAGCCGACCGAGATGCGGATGACGCGGCAGGCGGTCGGCGAGGTGACCATCGTGAACGACGCCTACAACGCGAACCCGGACGCGGTGCTTGCCGCCCTGCGGGCGTTCGCGGAGGTGGCGGCGGACGCGCCGCGGCGGGTGAGCGTGCTCGGCGACATGCTCGAGCTCGGCGACGGGGCCGCCGCGATGCACGCGGAGGTCGGGCGCGCGGCGGCGGGTTCCGGCGTGGCGCTCGCGGTGTTCGTCGGGGAGCTGGGTGCGCACGGCGCCGACGCGGCGCGGGCGGCCGGCGGGTGCGGGGTGCTGCACGTGCCCGCGCTCGACGACGCGGGCGTCGCGGCGATCGCCTCCGCGCTGCGCGCGGGCGACGCGGTCCTCCTGAAGGGCAGCCGCGGCAGCCGCATGGAGCGGCTGGCCGCGGCGCTCGCGCTCCGCGCGGAGGGCGCCGCGGCCGGCGCGCGCTGAACCATGCTCTTCTGGCTCGTCGAGCGTTCGCAGGAGTGGCTGGACCAGGCGGGGCTCTACCCGGTGGTGCAGGTGATGTTCCAGCTGGAGTTCCGCGCGTTCCTGGCGGTGCTGCTCGCGTTCGCGCTGGTGCTGGCGCTGATGCCGCGGCTGATCGCGGTGCTCCGCGCCGTGAAGGTGACCGACGACCCCGAGTTCTACGGCAAGGGGCTGAACGACATCATGGCCTCCAAGCGCGGGACGCCCACCATGGGCGGAATCCTGCTGTGCGGGTCGGTGCTCGCGACCAGCGTGCTGCTGGCCGACGTGGTGAACGGGCGCTATGTGCAGGTGTGCATGGTGGTGCTCGCGTGGCTCGCGGCCGTCGGGGCGTGGGACGACTGGATGAAGCTGACGCAGGCCGCCCGCGCCAAGCGCAACGGCGGCAGGCGCACGCGCGACGGGCTGCTGCCATGGGAGAAGCTCGTCTTCCAGTTCGGGATCGGGGCGATCGCCGCCTGGTTCATCTGGGGCGCCGCCCAGGTGCCGGACGCGCACGTCATGAACCTGCCGTTCCAGCGCACCTACCTGCCCGCGCCCACCGACGGCGTGCTGGTCCGGCCGGAGCTGGCGCCCGGCGTCTGGCAGATGGGGATGGCGGCGTTCGTGCTGGTGGGGATGTTCATGATCGCGCTCACCTCGAACGCGGTGAACCTGACGGACGGGCTGGACGGCCTGGCGGGCGGCACGCTCCTGATCGCGAGCTTCGCGATGATGGTGCTGACGTGGATCGCCTCCAGCGAGCGCGCGGCGGCGTTCCTCATGGTGCCGCACGTCCCCGGGAGCGGCGAGCTCATGGTGGTGTCGGGCGCGATGGCCGGCGCGTGCCTCGGGTTCCTCTGGTTCAACGTGGCGCCCGCGCAGATCTTCATGGGGGACACCGGAAGCCTGGCGATGGGCGGGCTGCTCGCCACGGTGGCGGTCTGCATCAGGCAGGAGGTGCTGCTCGTCGTGATCGGCGGCATCTTCTACCTGGAGGCCTTGAGCGTCGTGCTGCAGGTCGGCTGGTTCAAGTGGACCAGGCGGCGCTTCGGCGAGGGGCGGCGCATCCTCCTGTGCGCTCCGGCGCACCACCACTTCCAGCACGCGGGCTGGAAGGAGACGCAGGTGGTCGGACGCTTCTACCTGGTGGCGATCACGCTGGCGATCGTGGCGCTGGTGAGCCTCAAGCTCCGCTGACCGAAAATCACCCCGGGTTGATTTTCCCATTTTCGGGGGTGCCGATCGCGAGCACCGCGCCGGGCGCGGCGAGCACGCGCTTGAGGCGCGTCGCGCGCAGGAGCGCGACGGCCCGCGCGAGGTCCGGCCACATCGGCGCCTCGAACGCCATCCGCGCCCCGGTGACCGGGTGGTCGAAGCCGAGCCGCGCCGCGTGCAGGGCCTGGCGCGTCAGGAGCGGCGCCGCCGCGTCCGGCTGCGACGGGTCGAGGTCGCCCACGGTGACGTGCCTGCCCGCGTAGAGGTCGTCGCCCACGAGCGGGTAGCCGACGTGGCTCATGTGCACGCGGATCTGGTGCGTGCGGCCCGTGCGCAGCTCCACCTCGACGAGCGAGTGCCCCTCGTACACCTCGCGCACGCGGTAGACGGTCTGGCTCGGCTTGCCGAGCTCGTCGTGGCGCACCGCGTACTTCTCCTTCACCGTCGGGTGCTTGCCGAGCGGCAGGTCGATCACGTCGGCCTCCGGCTCGACCTCGCCGTGCACCAGGCACAGGTAGCGCTTCTCCGTCCGGCGCACCTCGAACTGACGCGCGAGGCGCCAGTGCGCCACGTCGCTCTTGGCGCAGACCATGACGCCCGAGGTGTGCTTGTCGAGCCGGTGCACGACGCCCGGACGCGCGATGTCCTCGCCCACCGTGCTCAGCGTGCCGCCCGAGTTGTGCAGGAAGTGCCAGGCGAGCGCGTTGATGAGCGTGCCCGACTTGTGGCTCCGCGCCGGGTGCACGATCAGGTCCGGCTGCTTGTTCACGACCACGAGGTGCTCGTCCTCGTGGAGGATCTCGAGCGGGATGCGCTCCGCGGCGATCGCGTTCGACGGCGGCGGGGGCAGGGTGGCGACCACCCGGTCCCCGCGGCGGAGCCTGGTGCTCGCCTTCGGCGCGCGGCCGTTCACCGTGACCGCCTGCTCGTCGATCAGCCTCTGCAGCTGCGTCCGGCTCAGGAACGGCACGCGCCGCGCGAGGAAGCGGTCGAGCCGCACGTCGAGGTTGCGCTGCACCTCGAAGACCGCGGTGACCGGGGCCTCGTCGTCGGCGTCGCGCTGCCTCTCGTAGAGCTCGAAGAGCTCGGCCGGGTCCGTGCTGATCGCCTCGTCGTCGCCTGCCGGGCCGGTGTCGCCCGCGGTCGCGCCGCCCTCGGTCACGGGGCCGGTGCGGGGGCGGGTGCGGGCGTCGGTTCCGCGGCCGGCACCGCCGCCGGCGCCGACGTCGGCGCGCCCGTCAGGTCGGGGATCGCGGAGGGCGGGGCCGCCGCCGCGGGCGCGGGCCGGGACGGGAACTCCACCGGCGCGGACAGCGCCCGGAGCGACGCGATCCGCGACTCGGCGATCCCGCCGATCGACGCGAAGTCCGTGCCCGCCGCGAGCCTGGCGGCCTCGCGCAGGTGCTCCTCGGCCGCCTTCAGGTCGCCGAGGTCCTCCGCCACCGCCGCGCGGCCGAACAGCGAGCCGAGCACGAAGCCGAGGTCGCCCGGCGACTTGCCGTCGCCGATCCGCGCCGCCACGCCGGCGTACAGGCGGTCTGCCTTGCCCAGCCAATCCTTGCGGAGCTCGGGCGTCAGCTCCGCGTCGACCGCGGATGCGTCGCGGTCGAACCGCCGGCCGGACGCCACGGACGACAGGTAGCGGTCGGCAAGCTGCATCTCGGCGAACGCGCCGATCGCGTCCCTGCCCGGGTGCTGCGCCGCGAACTCCTCGATGGACTCCGGCACCGTCAGGCCGCCGAGCCGCTTCCAGGCCTCGTCGCGCTGGTCGACCTTGCCCTGCTGCCAGCGGAACCAGAGCATTACCGCGGCCGCCCCGACCATGACCACCAGCAGGATGTTGCTTCCCCAGGTCCGCAGCCAGTGCACGAAGTCGTCGTTGAGGCGGCTCTCCGAGAGGTCCGCTTGCTGCACGTTCTTCAGGCGTCTGTCGATCTGGCTCATGGGCCGGAAAGTGTAGCCGACCGCCGCCTATCCTCCGCTGCGGCGCACCTCCGATGGCAGGCCTCATCGTCACCGACCTCGACGGGACGCTCCTCGGCCGCGACGGCCGGGTGAGCCCGCGCAACCGCGCGGCCCTGCGCGCCGCCCGGGACGCGGGCTGGCACGTGGCGATCGCCACCGGCCGGACCTGGGCGGAGAGCCACCGCGCGATCGACTGCGTCGCCGAGGACGCGCTCTTCATCGGCGTGTCCGGCGCGGTGCTGCACCAGGCCGGAAGCGGCCGCGTGCTGGCCAAGAACGTCCTCCCGCCCGCGACCGCGCTCGATCTCGCGCACGCGATCGTCGGCCACGGCCACCGCGCGCACCTGCTGCTCGACGCCGAGGCCGCGGGCCACGACTACGTCTTCCTCGGGACCGCGGAGCTCGATGCCGCGACGCGCTGGTGGCTCTCCGTACATCCCGTGGAGTCGCGCGACTGGCACGCCGCGCCGGAGGACGCGCACGAGCTCATCGACGGCATGGTGCTGCGCGTCGGCACGGTCGGCCCGACCGAGTCCATGGCGGGCGTCGTCCGCGCGGTGGAGGAACGGTGGGGCGCCTCGCTCGCGGTGCGCGCCTGGAGCGCGCTCGTCTCCGAGGGAGCCGTGGGGACGAGCACGCAGATGCTCGAGGTGTTCTCGCCGCGCAGCGACAAGTGGGCGATGGCCTGCGGCGCGGCCGACCGGCTGGGCATCCCGCACGCGCGGATCGTCGCGCTGGGCGACGGGCTCAACGACCTGGACATGATCCGCAACGCGCCGCTCGGCGTGGCGATGGCGAACGCGGACCCGCGCATCCGGGCCGTCGCCGGCGCGCACTCCGCCGCGCACCACGAGGACGGCGTCGCCGTGGCGGTGGAGGCGCTCCTCGAGGGCCGCCTGGCCCGCGGCTGGCGCGCGGAGGGGGCGGTCCCGTGACGGCAGTCTCCCCGGAGATCGGCGGCCGCTGGAACCATCCGCTCCTGCGCGCGGAGGGCACCGCCTTCCTGTCCGCGCACCAGGCGATCGTGAAGGGGGTACTCGAGAGCGAGCTCGAGGTCGACATGGTGGTCGGCCCGCGGCAGGTGCCGTTCGAGCCGGTGTTCGGCATGCTGCAGGACCCCGAGGTGGCGCGCACGCTCGCCGCGCACCGCGTCTCGGTGACGGACTCCGTCGACGCGGTCCGCGCGGTGAGCCTGGCGGCGCGCGCCGCGAGCGAGGGCAGGCGGGTGCTCGCGCTGGTCCCCAACGAGCAGCTCGGCCTGGCCATGACCGCCGCCCGCCGCGCGCTCGACGGCCCGCGGCCGGAGGGAGGCGTGGTGCTCCTCCTCGAGGACAACCCGTACCTGGTGCGGCTGGCGTCGCCGTGGCTGCTGTCGCGCTCGATCGGGATCCCGGTGGTGGCGCCCAAGGACATCCGCTCCCTGCGCGACGGCATCGAGCACGCCTTCCGGCTGGCGAACGCCGGCCCGCGCATGGCGGCAGTGGTGGCGCACTCGATGGTGCTGCGGTCGGCCGACTCGCCGCCGCTGCGCGCCAACCGGATCACGGAGCGCGTCGAGCACGTCGCCGCGCTGCTGCGGGCCCGACGCGGCGCCCGTGCGCCGGACGGCGACGACGCGCTGCGCGTGGTACGGCGCATCGAGCTGAACGCCGCGCACGCGCTCCCGAGCCCCGGCGAGCGCGAGCCGATCGGGTTCATCGCGGTCGGCCCGGCGGCGGTGGCCATCCACCACATCCTCGGCGAGTTCGGTCTGGAGGGGCGCGTGCCGGTCCTCGACCTCGGCTGCACCAACCCCATGGACGAGGCGCTCCTGGAGCGCTTCCTGTCGCGCTGCGAGGACGCGGTGGTCCTGGAGCCGCGGCCCGACTCGGTGGCGCCCGACATCCTAGAGGTGGCGGAGTCGCTGCGCGCGCGCGGCGAGCGCCCGGCGCGGCTCTGGTGGGACCGCCTGCCCGCGGCGGGCGGGGAGGAGGTCCGGCTCGAGCTCAACGACGCGGTGCGGACGTCGATCCTC
>JBILFU010000051.1:0-9780 GCA_044351405.1 Phycisphaerales bacterium | reverse complement strand
GCGGGGACGGCGTCCGCGCAGTGGACGACGCCGCCGGTGAGCGCGCCCGGCGTCGAGTACCGCCTCTTCCAGAGCGCTGCCGCCGGCGCGACGGTGAGCTTCCACGTCTTCCTGCCGCCTGCGTACGCCGCAGAGCCGGCCCGCCGCTTCCCGGTGCTCTACTGGCTGCACGGCTCCGGCAATCCCACCGCGCCGATCGCGCAACTGACCAGCTTCTACGGCTCCGCGATGGCGCAGGGCAGGATCCCGCCGATGATCGTGGTCTTCCCCAACGGGATGGACTACAGCATGTGGTGCGACTCGAAGGACGGCCACGTTCCGATGGAGACGGTGGTACTCGACGACCTGATCCCGCACGTGGACGCCACGTTCCGCACCATCGCGCAGCGAAGCGGGCGCATCCTCGACGGCTTCAGCATGGGCGGCGCGGGAAGCGGGCGTCTCGGCTTCCGCCGGCCCGACCTCTTCGCGGGCGTGTCGATGCTCGGCGCCGGCCCCGTCCAGACGGACTTCATGGACGAGCCGGACGGCAGCACCACCACGCCCGAGCAGCGAGCCGCCATCTACGAGATGGTGTGGGGCAGCGACCCGGCGTACTACACGTCGCAGAACCCGCGGACGATCGTCGCCGCGCGCGCGGAGGCCGTGATCGCCGCGCAGGTCCGCGTGCGCCAGGGGATCGGTTCGCTCGATGCGCTGCTGCCGATGAACCAGGAGCTCGACGCGCTGCTCACGTCGCTTGCGATCCCGCACTCGTTCACGGTGGTACCCGGCGTCGACCACCTGGCGCCCGCAGTGCTCAGCGCGCTCGGGCAGGCGAACTGGGACTTCTACAACGCGGCGCTCGCGATCCCGTGCCGGCTGGCCGCGGACATCGACTGCAGCGGCGCGGTGACCGGCGCGGACCTCGGGCTGCTGCTTGCGGAATGGGGGCCGGGCAGCGGGCCGGCCGACCTGGACGGCAACGGCACGGTCGACGGCGCGGACCTCGGCGCCTTGCTTGCGGCGTGGGGTCCGGTCGCGGCATAACATCCCGCCTCCCGCGATGCTTCGCCACGCCCTCCACGCAAAGCTCCACCACGCGACGGTCACGTACTGCGACGCCGACTACGTCGGCTCGATCACGATCGACCGCGACCTCCTGGACGCGAGCGGCATGCGCGCGGCGCGCTTCGAGACGTACGTGATCCCGGGTGAGCGCGGCTCGGGCGTGATCGGCGTCAACGGCGCGTGCGCGCGGCTCTCGGGGATCGGCCACAAGCTGATCGTGATGAGCTTCTGCATGGTGACCGACGCGGAGTTCGCCGCGCACCGTCCGAAGGTGGTGATCGTGGCGCCGGGGAACCGCGTCGGCCAGGTGACCGACTATGCGGCCGAGTGACGGCGTGCGCGCGGCCGCGCTCGCGGCGCGCGCGGCCGCGCTCGTGGCGGTCGCGGCGTGTGCGGCGTGCGGCGGCCCGCGGCGCGACGGCGCGGCGGGGGCGGCGGGCAACGCGGGTACGGCGCCCCCGGGCATGGTCTGGATCCCGGGCGGCGAGTTCACGATGGGAAGCGACCACCCGATGGCGCGCCCCGACGAGCAGCCGACGCACCGGGTCCGCGTGCGCGGGTTCTGGATGGACGCCACCGAGGTGACGAACGCGCAGTTCGCCGCGTTCGTGGAGGCCACCGGCTACCGCACGGTTGCCGAGCGTCCGATCGACTGGGAGGCGATGAAGCGGCAGGTGCCGCCCGGGACGCCCAAGCCGGACGATGCCATGCTGCAGCCCGGTGCGCTCGTCTTCGCGCCGCCGCGGGAGCCCGTCGACCTGGCGCACCCCGACCGCTGGTGGTCGTGGACCCCGGGCGCCGACTGGCGCCATCCGCAGGGGCCGGCGACCTCGACCGAGGGCAAGGACCGCGAGCCCGTCGTGCACGTGGCCTTCGAGGACGCGAAGGCGTACGCCGCGTGGGCCGGCAAGCGGCTCCCGACCGAGGCGGAATGGGAGTTCGCGGCGCGCGGCGGCCTCGAGGGCAAGCTGAACGCCTGGGGCGACGAGCCCGTCGGCCCGGCCCGCGCGAACACCTGGCAAGGGCACTTCCCGGACCGCAACGCGGCCGAGGACGGATTCGCGCTCGCGGCGCCGGCGGGATCGTTCCCCCCGAACGGGTACGGACTGCACGACATGGCGGGGAACGTCTGGGAGTGGTGCACGGACCTCTACCGGCCCGACGCATACGCACTGCGCGTCGCGGCGGCGGGGCGGGGTGCGGTGATCGCGGACCCGAAGGGCCCGGATCGCTCCGTCGACCCGCGCGAGCCGTTCCAGCCCGAGGTGCGCGTGCTGCGCGGCGGCTCGTTCCTCTGCAACGACTCGTACTGCTCGAGCTACCGCCCGAGCGCGCGCATGGGGCAGTCGCCCGACACCGGCATGCAGCACGTGGGGTTCCGGTGCGTGCGGGACGGAGCGGGGCCCGTCAGCGCGTCGGCCGGTCCCTGACGAAGTGCACCACGGAGATCACGGCCCCGATGGCCGCAACCACGAGCGACGGCACCAGCGTGCAGCCCGCGAGCATGCCGAAGCCGACGGGGTTCGGGTTCGGGTCGTCGGTCCAGCCGAGCCTGGCGGCGACGATCACCGCGACGAGCGGGCCGGTGCCGAGCACCGCGCCGGCCAGCCCGATCCACGTGAGCCGGTGGACGCGCAGGCGCGGGCGGAAGGGGTCCGGCGCGGACTTCACGCCGCGAGGGTAGCGGCATCGCCGGAAATTCGGCTGTCTGCGGATGGGAGTCCCGCCGTGCGCGATAGCCTTGAAGCCATGGACGTGCAACAGCTGCGCCTGCGGATCGACCGTCGTCCCTTCCTTCCGTTCCGCATACACCTGGTGGACGGCCGGAGCTTCGACATCCTGGATCCGGCCTGGACCTGGGTGATCCCGCCCTACCGGCGCGTCTTCATCGCGCGTCCCGAGCTGGGGCGCGGAAGGACGCTCCCCATCGAGGAGATCGACGCGGTATTCATCACGAGCATCGAGGAGCTTCCGCCCGGCGAGGGGCGGGATTCGGCTGCGGCCTAGGACCTCGCGCCGTACGCCGCGCGGTACGCGGCGATCCGGTCGCGGTCCGCGTCCGTCAGGCGCGTGCCGAGGTGCGCGACCACCTCGTCGATCGTCACGATGGCCGCGGTCGGCATGCCGAACTCGGCGCCGACCTCGGCGAGCGCGCTGACGGAGCTGGACTCGGTCGCGCGCTCCTGTCGGTCGACGGAGACGACCAGACCCGCGAGCCGCACCGCGGCGGCGGCGCGCAGGATCGGCACGGTCTCGCGGATCGAGGTCCCTGCGGTGGTCACGTCCTCGACGATCAGCACGCGGTCGCCGTCCTGCAGCCTGCGCCCGACCAGCACGCCGCCCTCGCCGTGGTCCTTCGCCTCCTTGCGGTTGAAGCAGAACTCGACGTCGCGGCCGCGCTCCGCGAAGGCCATGGCGACGGCCACCGCGAGCGGGATGCCCTTGTACGCGGGCCCGAACAGGCAGTCGAAGCCCGCGGGGAACGACCGCTCGATGGCGTCCGCGTAGGCGCGGCCGAGCGTCGCGAGCTGCGTGCCCGACCGGTACCTGCCCGTGTTCACGAAGTACGGCGTCCTCCGCCCGCTCTTCGTGGTGAAGTCGCCGAAGGTCAGGACCCCGGACGCGACCATGAAGTCGACGAAGCGGCGCTGGTAGTCGTGCATCGGGCGGGGATGCTAGCGGGGGTCACCCCGCCGCCGCCGACATCGCCTCCCGGTTCACCTGCTGCGCCACCTTGCTGAGGTCCTCGTCGGCGTGGTGCTCCTCGTTGAGCGTCTGCTGCAGGCGGTCGGCGACCTGCGGGTGCCCGAGCACCGTGGCCCAGGTGCGGGCGCAGCCGTAGCCGGCGATCTCGTCGTGCTCGAGGTGCTGCGCGGCGGCCACGATCGCGGCGTCGCGGACGTGCGGCTCCGCCGTGCGGTCCTGGGCCACCTCCAGGCAGTCGCGCGCGATCCCCTTCATGGACGCGGTCTCGGCCCGCGCGGCGTGCGGCTTGAGTCCGAGGTCCTTGAAGCAGGCGTCGAGCCGCGCGACGTGCTCCTTGGTCTCCGTGGCATGCGTGCGCAGGCACTCCGCGAGTGCCTTGCTCGCGGCACGGTCGGCGAGCCTCGGGAGGAGCGTGCTCGCGTGCCTCTCCGCGGCGTACAGCTCGTTGAGCTGGTTGACGAGCAGGTCCTTCATCGACTTCATGGGCATGGCGTCCTCCTTGCGGCGTGGGGCGGGTGCGCGTCCGGCGACGCGTCAGGAGCATGATGCATGCCGCAGGGCGTGCGGGCGACGGGGCGCATTCCCCGAATCGGGCGTGCGCCCGCGCGCCTTGGCGTAGAGTTCCGCGCTCCGTGGCACACGCGACCTCCATCGAAGCGACCGTCGCCCGGGCGCTGCATGCCGCGCCTGGCGGCCGCGTGGTGGTGCGCGCGGCGGCGGCGATGGACGCGGAGCGCGCGGTGGGGCCGGCAGCCGCGGTGCTCGATGCATCCGGCGTCCTCGCGGTGGATGCGCCGGAGCGGGTGGGATCCGTGGCGGCGCCCACGGTCGATCTGCCGGGCCACGTCCTGCTCCCGCCGCTCGTCAACGCGCACGCGCACCTCGACCTGACCTCGGTGGGCGCGATCCCGTTCGACGGGAGCTTCGCCGCATGGGCGGGGCGCGTGCGCGAACTGCGGCCGGCCACGCCGGAGGCCGTCGACGCCTCGGTGGCCGAGGGCGTCCGGCGCAGCGTGGCGGGCGGCACCGGGTTCGTCGGCGACATCGCGGGACGGTTCGGGCTCGACGCGGTGCGCGCGCTGCGGCGCCACGGCGGCGCGGCCGGGCTCGGCGGTGTGGCGTACGTCGAGGCGTTCGGCATCGGGCGCGCGGCCGCCGCCGGGCGCGAGTTCGTGGCGGCGCTCCGCGACCAGGCGCCACTCGCGGAGGACGGCATCGCGCTCGGCGTGAGCCCGCACGCGCCGTACTCGTGCGACGACTCCGTGTACGACGCCGCGGCGCGGCTCGGGATCCCTGCGTCGACGCACCTGGCGGAGACGATCGACGAGCTGCGCTTCGTGCGGGACGGTACGGGCCCGTTCGTCGACCTGCTGCGCGCGGTCGGCGCGTGGGACGATTCGCTGCGCGGATGGGGCTGCGGGCCGGTGGCGCGGCTTGCGCGTGCGCTGCGCGAGGGCCGCTTCTCGATGGCGCACCTCAACTACCTGTGCGACGCGGAGTTCGCGGCGCTCCGCGAGCTGTGCACGGGCTCCGGAGCGGCGCCGGGCGCACGCGCGGTCCCCGTCTACTGCCCGCGGGCGAGCGCCTTCTTCGGCCACCCGGCCGCCGGCCACCCGCCGCACGGCTACCGCGAGATGCTCGCGGCGGGCATCCCGGTCGCGCTCGGAACGGACAGCGCTGCGGTCCTCGGCAGCGCGCCGACGATCTCGGTGCTCGACGAGATGCGCCTCCTGCGGCTGCGCGACCGCACCGATCCGCGGACGCTCGTGGCCATGGCGACGGCGCACGGCGCCGAGGCGCTCGGGATCGACCCGGCGCGCGTGCGGCTGCCGGTGGACGGGCGCGTCGGCGCGCGGGCGGTCATCGCGGTGGATGCCGGGGCCGCCGCCGGGCAGAGCTGCGATGCGGCGGCGGTCGTCGCGGCCGCGCTCGAAGCGGGCGGCGGCTGCTCGTGGATCGGAATCCGCGGAGCTGCCGTCACTGGCGCCGGCTGACGCCGAGCGCCGCCGCAGCCGCGACCGCCGCCGCGGCGCCCGCGAGCGGGCCCGCCACGTAGATCCAGAGGTGCGCCGTGTCGCCGCTCACGAACCCGGGCGCGAGCGAGCGCGCAGGGTTCATCGATGCCCCGCAGATCGGGCCCGCGAACATCGCCTCAAGCCCGACCGTCGCCCCGACGGCGATGCCCGCGGGCAGCCCGCGCGTGCGGCCGTCGCGGGACACCGAGAGCACGACGAGCACGAGGATGAAGGTCAGGATCGCCTCGAGGACGAGCGACTGCATCGGGTCGCCGGACGGCGCCGTGCGCCCGAGCCCGGGATGCGCGGGGAAGGTCGCCCGCAGCGCGCCCGCCGCAGCGAAGGCGCCCGCGAGCTGCGCCAGCACGTACGGCAGCGCGCGTATCCACGGGAAGCGCCCCGCGAGCGAGCAGGCCACGGTGACCGCCGGGTTCAGGTGCGCGCCCGAGACGTCGCCGAGCGCCTCGACCATCGCGAGCACCACGAGCCCGAAGGTGATCGCCACGCCGACGTGCGTCACCGCGCCGCCGGAGACGTCGTTCACCACGATCGCCCCGCAGCCCGCGAACACCAGGCAGAAGGTGCCGACCGCCTCCGCCGCGAGCGCGCGCATGCCGGCGTTCATGGGAGCTCCAGCGCCTCCGGCAGCCGCTCCACGAACGCGCGGATCTCGTCGCGCACGCGTCGGTAGTGGGGCATGGCCTCGTCGTCCGTGCGCGCGCCCGCGGCAAGTCGCGGCGGGTCGTCGAACCCGGCATGCACCGTGCGCGCGCCCGGGATCGCGGGGCAGGCCTCGTGGGCCCCGCTGCACACGGTGACCACCACGTCGAGCGGCATCTCGAGGGCCTCGGGCCGCTTGGGGCGATGTCCCGAGATGTCGATACCCGCCTCGGCCATGGCGCGCACGGCAAGCGGATTGAGCCGCTGCGGCTCGGTGCCCGCGGAGTGCGCCTCGATCCGGCCCGCATGCAGCGCGCGCGCCCAGCCCTCGGCCATCTGGCTGCGGCAGGAGTTGCCGGTGCACAGGAAGAGGATGCGCGTGCGGGCAGCGGCGGCGGTCGGTCGGGAGGTCACGGTCGATCCTCGTCGTCGGACGGTAGGGCGCGGCCGTTCAGGTTGCGTGAAGGCCCGCGTGCTGCCGCGCCCGTCCGCATTCCGCGCACGACGGCTGGCCCGACGCGCGCAGGTCGTATCCGCAGGCCGGGCAGCGGTCGTCGCGGAATCCGATCACCGTGACCAGTCCGCAGGTTCGGCAGGCGTTCTCGCCGGGAGCGAGTTCCATGGACGCGGCGCACCGGGCGCACCGCGCGCGCATCGACGCGATGGGGCGCGCGAAGTCCCCCGAACCACGGGTGGCCCGCGCCGCGCGGGCCGCCACCGCAATGGCCACCAGCGCCGCCGCGTCGACGATGGCCAGCGCGCCCACGGTGCGCGCGAACGCGTCGCTTCCCCGGATCCATGCGAACCCCTCGAGCGAGGCCACCGTGATCAAGGTGCCCGCGGCGGCCGTCACGGCGGAGGCGAGCGCGGGGAGCATCGACGCCCATCCCGCGAGCCGCAGGGCGCGCATGGCGCACCACAGCGCAAGCGACACGGCGGCCGTCGCCGCCGCGATGGCGCACGGCAACAGCGGTTGCCCGGGGTCTGCGATGCCGCCCGTACCCCGCAGGAGCGGCTGCCACATGTACGCGACCAGCGCGATCCACAGTGCCGCCGACACGGCGCTCGCGGCCGCGCACGCGAGCGCCAGCCGCCGGTCCATGCCCGGCATCCGCTCCTGTCCGGCGCCGTGCCCGAGGGCCCGTGCCCCGCCCGCGGCGACGGCCGCGTTCGCCAGGATCGCAAGCACCGTCCACGGGATGACCATGCCCCGCTCGTCCCAGCCGAGTGAGGCCGCACCGGCGAAGCCCACCGCGAATGCCAGCACCCCGCCCAGGAACAGGATGTTCTCGCCGGTGCGGTAGGGGCGGGCGCCCGCCAGGGAGATGGACCGCAGCGCAGGACGCATCGCTGCGAAGGCGCCCAGCCCGTAGAGGATCCACGCCCACCAGGAGACGGCGAGCCAGTGGCCGCTGCCGGCGTTCAGCCACGTCAGCGCCAGCGCGCCGGCGGCACCCACTCCCACCCAGGAGGCCCACGATCGCTGCAGGACGGTCATGCGATCGTCCGGTCCGGGCTCGCCGTTGAAGAGGAGCATGCCGCACGCCACGAGCAGGATTGCGCCCGATCCGGCCACGCGCCCCATCTGCGGCAGGCCGGGCACGAAGACCAGCGCCACGCCGGCCGCGGCGCTCACGGCAAGCGCCCCCAGCATGACCTTGACCAGCACGGAGCGGGCAAGCATGCCCGGAGGCTACCGCCGCGGGCGCGGCCGTATCCTCGTGCCCGCGATGCGAGTCCTCGCGCCCGACACCGGTCCGCTCCCGCTGCGCGTCGTGCGCTGGACCGCGCGCGCGGGCGCGGTGATCAGCCTTGCGCTGCTGGTGGCCTTCGCCACGAGCGGCGGCGAGTGGCCGACGCCCGAGGAGTGGCTGCTGATGGCATGCTTCCCGGCGGGAGTGGCCCTGGGGACCGCGCTCTCCTGGCGCCACGAGGTGCTCGGCGGAGGCATCGCCGCCGCGAGCCTCGCCGGCTTCTACGCGCTCTACCTGGCCATCTCCGGCGGCCGGTGGCCCGGGGCATGGTTCGTGGCCTTCGCGGCCCCGGCGCTCGCGCTCCTGGGCTGCGGGCTGTGGTCGCGCGCCGAACTCAGGGGCAGGCGCCCCAGTTCCCCAGGAGCACGCCCAGGTCCGCGCCGTCCGTGACCCCGTCGCCCGTCAGGTCGGTCGCGGCGGTGCCCCAGTTGCCGAGCAGGAAGCCGAGGTCGGCACCGTCCCGCACCCGGTTGCCGTCGAAGTCCCCGGGGCAGGGCAGCGCCGCGGGCACCGCGTTCAGCGAGTAGTCGTCCATGTAGGCGAACTGCGTCAGCGCGCTCGTGCCGCTGAAGTCGGTGAACGAGAACATGTTCACGGCGTACACGCCGCCGCGGACGGTGGACACGTACGAGCCGACCTGCTCGCCGTCGATCGCCAGGCTCGCGGCGCCGGTCGTCGGGTTCCAGCGGAACACGCAGCTGTGCCAGGCGCCGAGCGAGACCGTCTTGTTGAACGGGAACCTGTTCGCGGCCGCGTAGCCGTTGTCCAGGTACGACACCGCGCCGGTCTGCCCGTTGATCACGAAGCCGGAGCCCGTGGTGGCCGCGTCCTTGCTGATCATGATGCCGAAGTGGCACGGCTGCAGCAGGCCGGACGGCACGAAGATCTTGATGCTCGTCTCGAGCACGTCGTTGCCGCCGGCGCTGGCCGCCGCCCACTTGCCGCTGTTGAGGATGTCGAGCCACGCCTTGGTGCGGTCGTTGCCGAACCTGCTGGTGGCGACGCGGACCATCTGGCCGGTGCCGGAGGACGGCGTCACGCCGTTGTCCGAGGAGAGGACGGCGTAGCCCACCAGCCCGGTGTTCACGGAGGCGCTCACTGCCCACGTGCCCGCGGTACCGGTCCATGCCTGCTGGTTGGCGAGCGTGCCGGGCGACGCCGAGTCGAAGGTCGTGGAGTAGACGACGGCGGCTTCCGCGGCGTTGGCCGCGGCGGCGACGAGGAGCGCCGCAAGGAATCGGGGGGCGACGTGGGGCATGTGCAGGAACATAGCCCGGCCGGGGCGACTTCCCAAGTTCCTCCTGGCCCGAATCGTGCGACCGGGGGTCCCAAGGCCCGTAAACGGGCCGCTCAGGGCCCGGCGCGGAACCGCACCGCGGGGCCGGAGCTGCCCTCAAGCAGGAGCTCTGTTCCGGAGATCCGGTACCGCGTCGCGTTCCGCAGTGCCGCGAAGTAGGCACGCTCGAGCGCCATCCGTTCCGGAGGCCCGGCCATCTTGGTCGCCCCGAGCGCGGGAAAGCGGATCGCGCCCTCCGGGCCCGGCTCGCCTGCGGCCAACTCCGCGGTGCCGCCGAAGCGGTTGACGCCGGCGAAGC
>JBILFU010000326.1:0-2578 GCA_044351405.1 Phycisphaerales bacterium | reverse complement strand
TCGGGGCCGATCTCGATGGCGATCGCGGTGATGAAGCCCGCCGTCGCCACCTCGAAGTTCTGGCGGCGCGCGAAGAAGTCGCTCAGCGCGGATACGGCATCCTCGACGGGTGCGCCCATGCGCATCGAGGTGTCCAGGTGCGTCACCGCCGAAGCCATCGCGAGGGCCGCGGCCGCGCCCTTGCCCGCCACGTCGCCGAGCGCCGCCGCGACGCGGCCGTCGGACGCCTCGATGATGGCGAAGAAGTCGCCGGTGACGCCGGTGTCCGCGGCGCGGCTGAATCGGCACCAGGACACGTGCCCGAGCCGACCGCGCTCCGCGGGCATGAGCCGGTCCTGTACCAGGCGCGCCTGTTCCAGGGCGACGACCAGCCGCCTGCGCTCCGCGGCGGCTCCCGCCGAGCCGGCGAGCCGCGCCACCAGGTTGAGGAACGGCACCGAAGACGGGGTCGGGCGGCCGCCGCGGCAGTCCGCGTAGAGGAAGTGGCGCGCGGCCGACCCCAAGGAGATGGGTGCGCAGAACGCGGCGCTGACGCCGGCCATGCTCTGCGACGCCTGGAAGCGGACGTCGTCCTCGAGCTGCACCATGGACCCCGTGCCCATGCACGCGCCGAGCAGCGTGCGGCTGAAGGGCCGCCCGTGGAGCGCGGCATCCGCCGGGGCGACCGCGCAGGGCCGCCAGCCGAGGTCCTCGCCGGAGCCGTGCGCCTCGATGACCGCGACGCGCTCGAAGTCGCGGGACGACTCCAGGGCGGCCACCGCGGCCTCGAAGAGCGCCTCCTCGCCGTCCGCGGCGGCGATCCGCTCCGACGCCGCGATCAGCAGCGAGAGCCGCAGCTCGGCCAGCCGCTCCATGTCCGCCGCCGGCACCGTGAGCGTGCGGACGCGGCTCGAGTCGTCGGCGAAGCCGAGCGTATCGAGCCCGACCGGCGCGCGCCGCGCGTCCAGGTCGATGCGCAGCACGTAGGGATCCACGGTGACGACGCTGCCGTGCACCAGCGCGCGCCACTCCCCGTCCGCCAGCGGCGACTGGTCCACGAGCGTGCCGCGTTGGCTGAGGTTACGGATCGCCCATCCGCCGTCGCGGAACGCGAGCGCGGCGTGCCGGCGCGAGACGGTCGGCGCGTCGAGCGTCACCTCCGGGCGCACGTCGCCGGCAGGGCGGCCGACGAGCAGCTCTGCCCCGCCCTCGGGCGGCGCGAACTCGAGCGGCGCCCGCCCGGACCCGAGGAACTCGATCCGGATCCGCGAGACGGCCTCCGTTCGTGGGGGCGCGGCTGCCATTGCTCAGTGGACGAGCGTGGCCGGCTCAGCCGCGGGCGCGCGTGCCCCGCGATGCGCAGGCGGCTCGGTCCCGAAGGAGAGCTGCGCGACGGCGATCATGGTCTCCAGCCGACCGAGGGTGTTCTCCCGCAGCGCGCCGAAGCCCATGAACGGGAAGAGGGAGAGGAGCGCCACCACCAGCCCGGACGCTGTCGCCACCAGTGCCTCCGAGATGCCCCCGGACACGGCCCGCGGGTCGACCAGCGCCTGGCCGCCGGACAGCAGGTCGAAGCTCGTGATGATGCCGGTCACGGTGCCCAGGATGCCGAGCATCGGGGCCGCGGTGACGATCGTCGAGAGCGTGGCCATGAAGCGGTCCATCCGGAGTCGCTCGGTCTCCACGGCCGCGACTCCGACCGCGTCGCTGGCGCCGTCCGAGAGGAGCGCACGCGCCACCTGGGCGTACACCGAGTCGGAGGTCTCCGCGAGCGCCTCCGCGCGGGCCCGGTCGCCGCGGCGCATCGCCTCCATGATGGCCGCGAAGAGCCGCTTGCCCGCCGGACCGTTCTGCCGCGTCCAGTACAGGGCGCGCTCGAAGGAGAGCGCCACCGAGACGACGCTCAGGATCAGGAGCGGCCACATGACGGGGCCGCCCTTGTGCATGATGGACTGGAAGTGCTCGATCATCGTGGCGGCACCGCGCCTCGGCGGTCCGGGAATCATACGGGTTCCGCTACACTCGGGCGATGTCCGCAGCGGGAACGCTCGCCACCGACGCCGACCTCCTCGCGGAGGTTGAACGCGCCCTCGCGTCGTGCCTCGACCGCCACCCGCTCGCGCCGCGGCTGCGCGAGGCGATGCAGTACGCGGTGCTCGGCGGCGGCAAGCGCGTGCGGCCGCTCCTGACGCTGCGCGCCTGCGAGGCCGCGGGCGGGCGCCGCGCCGATGCCCTGCCCGCGGCGATCGCGCTGGAGATGATCCACTGCTTCAGCCTGGTCCACGACGACCTGCCGGCGCTCGACAACGACGACCTCCGCCGCGGACGGCCGACCACGCACCGGGCGCACGGCGAGGCGCTCGCCATCCTGGCGGGCGACGCGCTGACCTCCGTGGCGGTCGAGGTCGCGCTTGCATCGCCGGTGCGGCCTGCGGACGTCGCACGGGAACTCGCCTCCGCGACCACCGCCATGATCACCGGGCAGGTCTACGACACCATGGGCGGGCTGCCCGGCGACCCGTCCCCCGCCGAGCGGCTCCGCGCGATCCACGACAACAAGACCGGCGCCCTGATCCGCTGCGGCTGCAGGATGGGCGCC
>JBILFU010000325.1:0-2580 GCA_044351405.1 Phycisphaerales bacterium | reverse complement strand
GATACTACGATTCCCGACCCGCGATCCGCGGCAACCACCCATGCTCAGCAAGATCTTCAAGGCCTACGACGTCCGCGGCATCTATCCCGAGCCCCTCAACGAGCAGGACGCGTGGCAGATCGGATTCGGCTGCGCGCGGTTCCTCCTGACGGAGGCGCAGAAGGAGGGTCGAACGAACGCCGGCGCGCGGACGATCGTGGTAGGCCGCGACATGCGCAAGAGCTCGCCGAGCCTGGTGCGCAGCCTGAAGGACGGCATGCGCGAGGGCGGGGCGCACGTGGTCGACGTCGGCATGGTCGACACGCCGTTCACGTACTTCGCGGCGAACCACCTGAAGTCGGCGGGCGCGGTGCAGACGACCGCGAGCCACAACCCGGCGCAGTACAACGGATTCAAGGTGTCGGGCTTCGGCGCGAAGCCGGTCGGCCAGGACACGGGGCTCACGACCATCAAGGCCGCGGCCGAGGCGGCGGCGCCGGGCGAGGGCCCGGGCGGCGGCGGCGAGGAACAGCGCGACCTGTGGGCGGAGTACCGGGCGCATCTCCTGAAGTTCCTGCCCAAGGACGTGCTCGACGGCACGCGCACGCTGCACGTGGTGATCGACGCGTCGAACGGCATGGCCGGCACGATGGTGCCCAAGGTCTTCGGCGAGGTGAAGGGCCTGCGGATCACGGCGATCAACTTCGACAACTCGACGGGCGAGTTCGTGCACGAGCCGAACCCGCTGGTCGAGGCGAACCTGGCGCCGACGCGCGAGGGCGTCCGCGCGCTGAGGGCGGACTTCGGCGTCTGCTTCGACGGCGACGCGGACCGCTGCATGGTGATCGACGAGCGCGGCGAGCCGGTGGGCTGCGACCTGCTCACGGCGTGGCTCGCGCAGGGGTGGCTCAAGGCGAACCCCGGCGCGTCGATCGTCTACGACCTGCGCTCCACGCGCAGCGTCGCCGAGGCCGTGCGCGAGGCGGGCGGCGTGCCGGTCGAGGGGCGCGTCGGCCACGTCTTCATGAAGCAGAAGCTCCGCGAGACGGGCGCGCCTTTCGGCGGCGAGCTGAGCGGCCACTTCTACTTCGGCGACATGTGGTGCACCGACAGCGGCGCGCGCGCCTTCGCGAACGTGATCGCGGCGCTCGTGGCCGCGGGAAAGCCGATGTCGGAGTGCATCAAGCCGTTCCGGCGCTACTGCCAGAGCGGAGAGATCAACTTCGAGAACGACGACAAGCAGGGCGCGCTGGATGCGCTCCGCGCGAGGTACCCGCACGCGAGGTTCCACGCGCTCGACGGCCTCAGCATGGACTGCGGCGACTGGTGGGCGAACATCCGCATGTCGAACACGGAGCCGCTCCTGCGCCTGAACCTCGAGGCGCGCGACGCGGCGACGGTGTCGGCGAAGGTGCGCGAGCTCGAGCCGGTGCTGGGGCACCGGGTGGAGCACTGAAATTCGTCCCGTTCCTCCGGGACGAATTTCCTCCGGAAAATCGTCCCGGAGGAACGGGACGAATTTACTCTCCCGGGATGTGCGAGATCACGCCCTCCCACGGGCTGCTCGCGTTCGCGTAGAGCTTGCGCGGGATGCGGCCCGCGCGCGAGGTGTGCCAGCCGGCGTCGAGCGCCAGGCGCATCGCGTGCGCCATGCGCACCGGGTCCTGCGCGTGGGCGATGCCGGTGTTCAGCAGCACGCCGTCGGCGCCGAGCTCCATCGCGTGCACGATGTCGCTCGCGGTTCCGACGCCCGCGTCCACGATCACCGGGTAGTCCGCGCTGCCGCCTTGCTCCGGGAGCTTCAGCCGGTCGATCACCATGCGGATCGCGCCCGGGTTCGCGATGCCGCGGCCGCTCCCGATCGGGCTGCCCGCGGGCATGACGCTCGCCGCGCCGGCGTCGCGCAGCCGCGCCGCGATGATCGGGTCGTCGCTCGAGTAGCAGAGCACCGTGAACCCGTCCTTCACGAGCTCCTTGCACGCCTCGAGCGTGCCGACCGGGTCCGGAAGCAGCGTGGTTCGGTCGCCGAGCACCTCGAGCTTCACCCAGCCCGCGCCGGGGTTGCCGAGCTGCTCCAGGATCTCGCGCCCGAGCCGCGACACGCGCACCGCGTCCTCGGCGGTGAAGCAGCCCGCGGTGTTCGGGAGGATCGTCAGCCGATCGAGCGGCAGGAAGTCGAGGATCGACCGCCCCTGCGAGTCGACGAGCCGCTCGCGCCGGACGGCCACGGTGACGCAGTCGGCGCCCGACGCCTCGATGGCCGCCTGCATGGTGGGATAGTCGCGGTACTTGCCCGTCCCGACCACCAGCCTGCTGCGCAGCGTGAACGCGCCCACCGCAAGCGGCGGGATCGCGGGGCAGGCGACGGGCGGCACGGCGGGGGCTTCCGGCATGGCTCAGCCGCCTCCCACCAGCGTGACCACCTCGACGCGATCGCCCTCGGCCAGCGCATGCGCGGCGTGCTCGCCCTTGCGGACGAGCTTCGCGTTCACCTCCACGGCGCAGGCCGCGCGCTCGAGTCCGAGCCCGCGCACGAGGTCGGCGACGGTGGGCGTGCCGTCGAGCTCCTTCTGGCTGCCGTTGAGCTGGATGCGCATCGGG
>JBILFU010000324.1:0-2601 GCA_044351405.1 Phycisphaerales bacterium | reverse complement strand
GGGGCACCTGCTCGCCCTGATGATCGCGAAGCTCGAGGAGTACCTCGAGATCTTCCACGCCCGCGACTTCCACGACATCGTCATCAGCGCCAAGAGCATGGACCCGGCGCTGGTGATCGACATCTACACCGAGATCGCCGACCGCTTCGACTACCCGCTGCACCTGGGCGTGACCCACGCGGGCCCGAAGTCGACCGGCGCCATCCGCAGCGTCGCCGCGCTGAGCACGCTGATCGCCAACGGCATCGGCGACACGCTGCGCATCAGCTACGCCAGCGACCACATCGACGAGGTGAAGGACGGGCTCGAGATCCTCTACTGCCTCGGCAAGCGCGAACGCAAGGGCGTGGAGCTGATCGCCTGCCCGACCTGCGGGCGCATCCAGGTGGACCTCTTCACGCTGGTGAAGGAGGTCGAGGTCAAGCTCGCCGCCGAGATCGAGCTCCCCATCAAGGTCGCCGTCATGGGCTGCATCGTGAACGGGCCCGGCGAGGCCGAGGGCGCGGACGTCGCCGTGTTCGCCGGCGACCGCCGCGGCATCATCTACGTGCAGGGCCAGCGCGTGGCCAACGTGCCGGAGAACGAGATCCTCGACCGCCTGCTGAAGGAGTGCAAGGACTTCGAGGCGAAGGTCCGGCGCGGCGAGGCGAAGCTCGGCGACAAGGTCGTCGACATCGTCCCGCCGGACCCGATCGGCGAGCTCGGCTCGGGCGCGCAGAAGATCAACGCGGGACTCGTCGAGAAGGTCACCGTGCGCGCCACCTGAGCGCGCCCGGCCCCGGCGGACCCGCACGACTGCACATCAACGGGTGGGGTGGCTGAGCGGTTGAAGGCACTCGACTTGAAATCGAGCAGACCCGCAAGGGTCTCAGGGGTTCGAATCCTCTCCCCACCGCCTGCGTCGCGCGGCGCCCCTCGCGGCGCCGCGCTTCACTTCTGCGCGGGCGGGCTCGCGGGGGGCGCGGGAGCCACGGGAGCCGCCGGATCGGCCACCCGCCGCGCAGGCGCTCCGCCCTTGGCGGTCCAGTGGCCCTCGACGATCGTCGGCAGCAGGTAGACGCCGGTGCGCGCCGTGATGAAGAGCAGCCGGCCGTCGGCGCCGCCGAAGGCGCAGTTGGAGGGATACTCGGGCAGCATCACGCGGCCGAGCGGCTGGCCCTGCGGATCGATCACCACCACCGCGCTCGCCATCGGCACGGCCACCCACAGGTTGCCGAGCACGTCGACGGCGATGCCGTCCGCGCCCTTCACCCGGGCGGGGTCGCCCACGACCGAGACGTTCGCGAACGGCCTGCCCTCGCCCAGCTTGCCCGGACCCTCCACGGGGAAGGACCACACGAGCGGCGCTCCCGCGTCCGCCACGTACAGCGTCTTCTCGTCCGGCGAGAGCGCGATGCCGTTGGGCCGCTGGATGGCCGGGGTGAACTGGACGGGCTCCGCGCCGGCCTCAGTGGTGAAGTAGATGCCGCGCCGCGTGGCCCGCCGCGGATCGCCGGTGTTCGTGAACCAGATGCCGCCGTCGGCGGTCGCCACCAGGTCGTTGACGCACGGCCGCGCCTCGCCGCCGTAGCTCTCGACGACGCCGCGGGGGAGCGCCTTGCCGCCTTCCGTGAGCTGGAGCTCGACGATGCGCCCGGTGTTGTACTGCGCGGAATAGAGCCGTCCCGAGCGGGCGAACTCGAGCCCGAGGCAGCCGTTGGAGTCGTCCAGGATGCGTTCCGCCTCGTAGCCGCGCTTGCCGAGCACGACGCGGTACACCGTGGAGCTGGAGAGGTCGGTGTAGTAGGTCTGGCCCGCCGAGTCCGAGGTGGGGCCCTCCGCGAAGACCAGTCCCTTGATGATGAGGTCGGGGCGCGCGTCCGGAGCGACGAGCATGGGGATGCCCGCCGTCCCGCGCACGTCCGCCACCGGCGCCGCGGAGGCGGGAAGCGCCGCGGCGGCGGGGATGGGCGCGGGCGGCGGCGGGGCCGGCGCGGCGGGCTGCGCCGGCGCGGCGGGAGCGGACTGCGGGGCGGCGAGCGAGGCGGCGATGATCGAGGCGATGATGGTCATGGTGATGGTGTCTGCTGCGACAGGTCGATCGGGCACTCCCCACGCATGACGCGGTCCCAGGCGCTCGATTCCACGAGCTGCCGGCGGAAGCTGGAGAAGGCGTCCTCGAACCTGCGGAAGTCATCGTCGAAATAGACCAGGACGGGCCAGAGGCCGGCCTTGGAGGTCTCCGCCAGGCGCCGGGCGCGGTCGTCGGGAAGCGCCTTCGAGGCCCGGATCCGCGCGACCATGGTGCCGTCGACGGCGTCGGCGAGCACCCGCTCCAGGCCGGGCCGGTAGCGGCCGCCCTCGCCGTCGCGCAGGAAATGGACGAGCGCCCAGACCTGGGCGTAGTAGGAGAGCTGCGAATCGCGGCTCACCTGCAGGAACGACTGCGGCGACCCCTCGAGCAGCTCGCGAAGCCCGACGAGCGCCCCGCGCCGCCCGGAGGACCGCAGTTCCGCGAAGCGCTCCGGGTTGCGCCACGGCAGGAACGCCGGCTGCAGGGAGTCCTTGGGGCGGCGGAATCCCTCCATGTAGCAGGCGATGCCCTCCTCCAGCCACACCGGG
>JBILFU010000323.1:0-2604 GCA_044351405.1 Phycisphaerales bacterium | reverse complement strand
TGCACGCGATGCTCGACGGCCTGGGCCTGCGCACTGCCACCGTGGTGGAGCGCGCCGACGGATCGCTGGCGCTGCTCCTGCCCGAGATCGAGATCGAGGTGCGCGAAGGCATCCCGGCCGCCTGGGCCGACCGCGCGGTGGCCGCCGCGCTGGAGGGAGCCGGCGAGCACGCCGTGTCCGACGGCACGTCGCCCGGCACGCGGGTGGCCGCGTTCCGTGCGGCGTCGCCGGATGCACTGATGGAGGCGATGCGGCGTCTGGCCGGCCGCCGCGAGTTCGGCGCGGTCCGCGTCCGGACGGTCGAGCTGCGCACCGACGCCCCGGCCGCCGCCGAGGAGGAGGCACCATGAGGCAAGGCATGCTCCGCTCCGCGCTCACCGCGCTGCTCGCCGCGGCGGCCGCTCCCTTCGCGTTCGCCGCGGACGCCGAGCTCTCGGTCCGCGGCGTCGGCTCGTCGGCCTTCGTCGTCGACGTCGAGCCCGGAGCGCAGCTCACCGTCCGCGTCTCGCTCGACCGCCTCGCCGAGGGCGCCGACCTCTCCTGCAACGCCAACCTCTTCCGGCTGGTCCTGACGCGGCCGGGCATCGAGGTCACGGGCTACCAGTGGACCGCGCCGTGGGTGTCCGGCGGGCCCACGGACCAGTCCCTGCGCGGGCTGGTCCTTCCCGTGGCGGTCTATCCCGAGACGCTCGCCGGCGCCGGCTACCCGGTGGCGGTGAACGACGTCGAGTTCGGCAACTTCCTGATGACCGGGATGGCGCAGCCCGGCGAGTACGCGCGGGTCACGCTGCGCGTTCCCGCCTCGGTGCCGGCGGGCGAGTCCTTCTACGTGCTCGCCCTGCCGGACCAGTTCACCGCGGGCTTCTCGACGATCGACGTCGATCCGGGCGCGGTGCTCGAGGTGCGCGTCGTCTCCGGCTCGGGCAACCCGCCCGCGGGCGACCTCAACGCGGACGGCATCGTCAACGGCGCGGACCTCGCGCTCCTGCTGTCGCGCTGGTCGACCGCCGATGCCGCCGCGGACCTGAACGGCGACGGCACGGTCGGCGGACCGGACCTCGGGCTCCTCCTCTCCAGCTGGTCGGCGTGAGGACCGCGGACGCGGAAGGCTCGCTCTTCGCCTTCTCGGCGGCGGACCGCGCGATGGAGCGCGTCGCCCCCGCGCCGCCCTCCCCGGACGTGCGCGCCGCGGCGGAGCGCCTCGGCGAGGGGGTCCGCCTCGGGACGAGCAGCTGGGCCTACCCGGGCTGGCGCGGCATCGTCTACGCGCCGCGCGCGCCGGTGGCGGCGCTCGCCTCGCACGGGCTGGCCGCCTATGCGGCGTGGCCCCTCCACCGCACCGTGGGCCTGGACCGGGCGTTCTACGCAACGCCGTCTGCCGCGGAGTACGCGGCGCTCGCGGAACTGGTGCCGCAGGCATTCCGCTTCACGGTGAAGGCCGAGCAGCGCGTGACCCGGCCGGACATGGCGCCCGACGGAGGTACCTTCGGCGACACGGTCGCGCTGCGGCATTCGGGCGTGCCGAACCCGCGCTTCCTGGACCATGCGTACTTCCGGGACGCCGTGCTCGCGCCGGCCGTGGAGGGCCTCGGCGGCCTGCTCGGGCCGGTGGTCCTCCAGTTCCCGCACCTGGATCTCTCCGCCGGGGCCGGGCTCGGGGGCGCCGAGGCCTTCGTGGACCGGCTGGCTGCGTTCCTCGCGCGTGCATGCGGCAGCCCGGTGCGCGGTGCCGCGCCGGCGATCGCCGTCGAGGTGCGCAACCGCGAGCTGCTCCGCGGCGCGCTCGCCGCGCGCTACGCCTCCGCCCTCCGTGCGGCCGGATGCGTCCACTCCTTCCTGCAGCACCCCACCATGCCCGGCATCGCAGAGCAGCGCACGGCGCTCGAGGCGGCGGGCGGCGTGCCCGCGGGCCCGGTCGTCGTGCGCTGGATGCTCCGCTCCGGCACCACCTACGACGCGGCCGCCGCGGACTTCGAGCCGTACGACCGACTGCGCGCCCCGGACGAGGCCGTCCGCCACGAGGTCGTCGCGATGCTCGCCGAGTGCTCCGCGGCTCGCCCGGGGTTCGCCGTGATCAACAACAAGGCCGAGGGCAGCGCGGTCCGCTCCGTCGAGGCGCTGGCGGTCGCGGTCGCGCAGGCGCGGCGGGGATAGGATTGCGTCGATGATCGCCCACGCCGTCGCCCTGCTGGCCGCGCTGGCCGCCTCCTCCGCGCCGATGCCGAGGCTCCGGCTGCAGCGGATCGCGCCCGACATGGTCCTGCGGCGCCCGGTGCAGGCGGTCTTCGAGCCCGGCTCGGATGCGCGCATGTACGTCCTGGAGCAGGCGGGACGCATCCTCGTCCTCGACCCGGCCGACCGCGAGGCGCGCGAGCCGAAGGTGTTCCTCGACATCCAGTCGCGGGTGAACGACGCGGGCAACGAGGAGGGGCTCCTGTCGCTCGCCTTCCACCCGGAGTTCGCCAAGAACCGCGCGTTCTTCCTGTACTACACGGCGCTCGACGCCAAGCGCAAGCGCAGCAACGTGCTGTCCCGCTGGTCCGCGGACCCGGACACGGGCCTGGCGCGCAAGGACAGCGAGCAGGTGCTCCTCTCGATCGACGA
>JBILFU010000322.1:0-2617 GCA_044351405.1 Phycisphaerales bacterium | reverse complement strand
GCCATCGTCCGGAGGACCGCATGAGCGCGCCCCGCGTCGTCGTCACCGGCATCGGCTGGATCACGCCCCTCGGCCACGACGTCGAGGGCGTGTGGAAGCGCCTGCTGAACGCGGAGAGCGGCATGGCGCCGATCACGCGCTTCGACGCGCGCACGTTCCCCACCACCTTCGCCGCCGAGGTGCGCGACTACGACGTCTCGCGCTTCGTGAAGGACGTCGGCGTGCACGCGACGGCGGGCCTGAACAGCCAGTTCGCCCTCGGCGCCGCGAGCCAGGCGTGGAGGCAGGCCGGATTCGACGCCGCGCCGCCCCGCGACCCGCGCCGCGTGGGGCTCTACCTCGGTGCCGGCGAGGGCGTGCTCGACGTCGCGAACTACGTGGGCGCGAACATCGAGGCGTGGGATCCGGCGGCGAACGCCGTGGACGGCGTGAGGTGGGCGAGGTCCGCGCTCTCGCGCATGACGCCCGCACGCGAGATCGAGCAGGAGCCGAACATGCCGCTCGCGCACCTCGCGCGCGAGTTCAACGCGCGCGGTCCGGCGTACAACTGCCTCACCGCGTGCGCGGCGAGCACCCAGGCGATCGGCGAGGCGTTCAGCATCCTCCGGCGCGGCGACGCCGACGTGATGATCGCGGGCGGCACGCACACGATGATCCACCTCTTCGGCGTGACGGGCTTCAACCGCCTGACGGCGCTCAGCGAGCGCAAGGGCGACCCCACCGAGGCGAGCCGGCCGTTCAGCCTCGACCGCGGCGGCTTCGTCATGGGCGAGGGCAGCGGCATGGTGATCCTCGAGACGCTCGAGCACGCGCAGGCGCGCGGCGCGACCCCGCTCGCGGAGGTCACCGGCTACGGCTCGAGCTGCGACGCGTACCGCATCACGGACATCCAGCCCGAGGGCCGCGGCGCGGCCGTCGCGATGGAGGCCGCGCTCCGCCAGGCGGGCATCGACCCGCACGCGCGCGACGCGCAGGGCCGCCCGCCGATCCAGTACATCAGCGCCCACGGCACGGGCACGAAGGAGAACGACTCCATCGAGACCAAGGCCGTGAAGCGCGTCTTCGGCGACCTGGCGAAGGACATCCCCATGAGCTCGATCAAGAGCATGATGGGGCACCTGATCGCGGCGGCGGGGAGCGTCGAGTTCATGACCTGCGTGCTCGCGATCCGCGACGGCGTGGTGCCGCCCACGCGCAACCTGGCGAACCCGGACCCCGAGCTCGACCTCGACTACGTGCCGAACAGGGCGCGCAAGGTGTCGGTCGACGTCTGCGTATCGAACAACTTCGGCTTCGGCGGGCAGAACGACTCGCTGGTGGTCCGGCGGTTCGTGCCGTGACGGGCGCCGAGCCGGGCGCGGCCACGGTGCCGGCCCGCCGGAGGCAGGTGCACCGCACCGTGTTCCTGTGGATGCTCGGGGCGGTGGCCTGCGCGGCGGGGGCGGTCGCGCTCGCCAGGCGTGCGCCGGCGTGGTGGTCGCCCGTGCCGCGGGACGCGCCCGGGGCGCTCGACGTCGCCCGCGCCCTCGAGCAGGGGATCGCGGCCGAGACGACGCGCGTGCGCGGCACCGGCAGCCGGGAGTGGAGCGTCCGCGTGCGCGCGGCCGACGTGAATGCGTGGCTCGGCGCGCGGCTCCCGCAATGGCTCGAGCACGACCGCAGCCTGCCCTGGCCCGAGGGCGTGAAGGCGGTGCAGGTGCGGATCGACCGCGACGGCGCGGCGCTCGCCGCCGACTGGAACGGGTTCGTCGTCACGACGCGGTGGGTGGTGGAGCCCGGCGCGGTCGGCGCGCCCGCGACGCTCCGCGCCGCCGGAACCTCGGTGGGCTCGCTGCCGCTGCCGCTCGCGGCCGGGGTGGGCGCGTGGTTCGTGCCGGAGCTCGGGCGGCCGCTCGAGCTGCGGTCCCGGCTGGGCGACGGGCGGTCCGTGGCCGTCGTCGACGCGGAGTTCGGGGACGGCGAGGCCATCCTCGACTGCGTGACGGCGCCGGAGGCCGCGGCGCGCTGATTCCCCCGCAGCCCGGGCAGCGGGTGCCGCACTACACTTTGCGGCTCCCATGCCCCAGATCACGATCAACGGCACCGCGTACGAGTTCCGGAAGGGCGAGAAGATCCTGCAGGTGGCGCTCCGCCACGACGTGGAGATCCCGCACTACTGCTACCACCCGTCGCTGTCGATCCCGGCCAACTGCCGCATCTGCCTCGCCGAGGTGGCGATGCCGAACCCCAAGTCCGGCAAGCTCGAGACGATGGGGCAGCTGAAGCCCACCTGCCAGACCGACTGCGCGGAGGGCATGGTGGTCACCACCGACAGCCCGCGCTCGATCGCCAACCAGAAGTCGGTGATGGAGTTCCTCCTCATCAACCACCCGGTGGACTGCCCGGTGTGCGACAAGGCGGGCGAGTGCTACCTGCAGGACTACTCCCACGAGTACGGCCGCGGGCAGAGCCGCTTCCTCGAGGAGAAGGTCAAGAACCCGAAGAAGGACATCGGGCCGAACATCCTCCTCTACAGCGACCGCTGCATCATGTGCACGCGCTGCGTGCGCTTCACGCGCGAGGTGACCGGCACCGACGAGCTGATGGTCGACGGCCGCGGCGACCGCGAGATGATCGA
>JBILFU010000321.1:0-2620 GCA_044351405.1 Phycisphaerales bacterium | reverse complement strand
CCGCGCACTCCGGGTCACGGACCCGCCTCCCGCGGCGCAACTTGTCCGAGCGACTGAGGCCACCGGCGGTCCGCGGGGCGTCCCGGGGATCTGCGCCGCGTCCCGGCGACCTGCGCCTCACCCAAGCGCAGCCCGGCAGAACGCCCGGATCAGCGCACGGTCCTTCACGCCGCGCTCGCGCTCCACCCCGCTCGACACGTCGACGCCCCACGGCCGGACGGCCCGGATGGCCTCCGACACGTTGCCTGGCGTGAGCCCCCCGGCGAGCAGCACGCGCGCGCGCAGCGCCGGCACCATCGCCGCGAGCGACCCGTGGTCGAACGCGACGCCCCCGCCGCCGCGCGGGCCGTCCACCACCAGGGTGTCGATCGCGGCGCACGCGTCCCAGCGTCGCACGGCCTCCGGCGAGAAGGGGAACCCGCGCATCAGTCGGTGGCCGCGCGCGGCGATTGCCGCGCACGTGGCCTCGTCCTCGTTCCCGTGCAGCTGCACGCGGCCGCGCCACCAGCCGAGCACCGCATGGTCCGCCGATGCGTCGACCAGCAGCGCCACCGGCTCGACTCCGGTCGGCAGCGCGGCGAGGATCGCCTCCGCCTGCGCGCGATCGATCCTCCGCGGAGAACCCTCGGCGAAGACCAGCCCGACCATCGCGGCGCCCGCGTCGGCAGCGGCGCGCGCGTCGTCCGGCGTCCGCACGCCGCAGATCTTGACGGCCGCGACGCTCACGGCCCGAGCTCCTGCCGCAGTGCGTCGGCGAGCGGCCGCATCGCGGCGGGAAGCCCCGGTCCGATCGCCGCGAGCGCCGCGCGCGCCCGGGCCTCTTCGGGCAGCTTGCGGACGTGGATCACCGCCAGCATCAGGCGCGTCTCGTCCGCGTCCGTCGCCGACGGCGCCAGCTCGAGCGACCGCTCGAACCCGTCCGCCGCGGCCGCGAAATCGCCCCGCGCGAACGCCGCGCCCGCGGCCTCCCGCGCCCGTGCCGCCTGCCGCGCGAGCGCGGCAGGCGAGGGCGCCGCGTCGGGCGAGTCCGCGCCCACCGCGCTACGCCGCACCGCCGCGTCCGCCGCGCCGCCGCCTGCCGACGATGCCCACGGTCCGGCCGCGCCGCGGTGCCCGTCCATCGCGCGGCGCATCTCGCGCCTGCGGCTCCACTGCCTCGCGAGGAACAAGAGGTCCATGTCCGTCCGCCGGATCGCGCCGAGCGCGAGCAGCCCGAGGGTCGCGAGCAGGCCGTAGGCGGTCCCCGCCAGGTGCGCCAGGTGCCCGATGCCGCCGCGCCCGGCGCCGAACGCGCCCAGCAGGTCCGCCGCGAAGTAGAGCGCCACCAGCAGCATCGCCGGGACCGGTACCACCGAGAAGAGGAGGAGCACCGCCACCCGCGAACGGGGGTAGAGCGCGATGAACGCGCCGGTCACCGCGCTCACCGACCCGCTCGCGCCGATCACCGGCCCGCCCGTCCACGCCACCTGCACGGCGCCCGCCGCCGCGCCGCCGAGCACGTAGAAGAGGAGGAACCCCGCCCGCCGCATCCGGCCCTCCACCGCGCTCCCGAAGGCCCACAGGAAGAGCATGTTGCCGCCGAGGTGCCACAGCGAGCCCGGGTCGTGCACGAACTGGTAGGTGACCGGCTGCCACCAGCGCACGTCCGTGCCGCCGAACCCCCAGCGGAGCACGAATTCCGCAAGTTCCTCCGGCTGCCCGCCGGTGGATACCCGCATCCACAGGTACGCCAGGGCGTTCGCCGCGATCAGCGCCATGGTCATGGCCGGTCGGCGCCGCGGGGATTGGTCGGTCGCGATGGGAATCACGGTCGCGGCATAGACTATTCGACCCCCATGACCGCACTCGCCCCAGGAGCCCCGAAGATGACCGCCGCCCCCGTGTTCGACAAGGGTCTTGCCAACACCGTCGCCGCCGAGACGCAGTGCTCGTTCATCGACGGCGCCAAGGGCGTGCTCGAGTACGTGGGCTACGACATCGACTCGCTCGCGCGCAACTCGACCTTCGAGGAGACGGTGTTCCTGCTCTGGAACCGTCGGCTGCCGACGCAGGCGGAGCTCGCCGCGCTCTGCGCCGAGATCCGCGCCGAGTACGACCTGCCCGCCGAGCTCTGGCAGATGATCCGCGAGACGCCGCGCACCGCGCACCCGATGCACATGCTGCGCACGCTCGTCTCGTCGCTCGGCATGTTCGACCGCGAGGCGGACGAGGGCTCGCCCGAGGCCAACCGCCGCAAGTCGATCAGGCTCCTCGCGAGGACGCCGACGATCATCGCCAACTTCGACCGCCACCGCAAGGGCAAGCCGCTCGTGCGCCCCGACGCGTCGATGGACATGGCGACGAACTTCCTGGCGATGCTCAACGGCGCGCGCCCGACCGACGCGGTCGCCAAGGCGCTCGACGTCTGCCTGATCCTCCACGCCGACCACGGCCTGAACGCCAGCACCTTCGCCGCGCGCGTCACCATCAGCACGCTGAGCGACATGTACAGCGCCATCACCACCGCCATCGGCACCCTCAAGGGCCCGCTCCACGGCGGCGCCAACGAGGAGGTGATGCACATGCTCAACGAGATCGGCACGATGGAGAACGTCGAGCCCTACATCAAGGGCCGCCTCGC
>JBILFU010000050.1:0-9925 GCA_044351405.1 Phycisphaerales bacterium | reverse complement strand
CCCTCGGCGCGCCGCACGACGCAGACGCGGCACCGCCCTTCCCCGCCTCGCTCCGGCCTCCGCCCGGGCCGGCGTGGCGCTTCGCGCGCGAGGACGTCAACCACCGCCTGCGCGTCGACCCCGGCACCGAGCGGGTGCTCGACGAGGTCGCCGGCGCGCGCGCCTTCGAGCCGTCGCGGGAAGGCGGCGACTTCCTGGTGTGGACCAAGGCCGGGTTCCCGTCGTACCAGCTCGCCGTGACGGTCGACGACGCCGACCAGGGGGTGACCGACGTCGTGCGCGGCGACGACCTGCTGCCGTCCGCCGCGCTCCAGTCGATCCTGCACCGGGCGCTCGGCCACCGGCCGCCGGCGTGGTGGCACCTGCCGCTCGTGCTGGACGCCGAAGGCCGGCGCATGGCGAAGCGCGACGGCGCGCTCTCGCTCGCCTCGCTCCGCGCGGCGGGCGCGGACCCGGCGCGCGTGCGCGGGCTGGTTGCGTCGTGGATCGGCGCGCTCGGCGCGCCGGCCCCGCTCGATGCCGCGCGGTTCCGGTCGCTCGTCACGCCGGATACGCTCCGCGCGTGGCACGGGCGCGCCCGCTCCGCCCCGCCCCGCCTCGAACCCCGGAACGCCGAATGGCTCCTCGCCTCCTGATCGCCGCCGCCGTCGCCTGCTGCGCCTCCTGCGACCAGGGCGCCCTGCAGGACGGTGGCACGTGGCGCACCACCATCGCCGGCAAGCCGTTCGCGCTGACGGTGAGCGCGAGCGACCCCACCCGCACCAAGGGCCTCGGGGGCGTGGCGGAGATCCCGGCCGACGGCGGGATGGTGTTCGTGTTCCCCGCGGCCGAGATGCGGGCCTTCTGGATGGTCGACTGCATCGTCGACATGGACATCGTCTACCTGGATCCGCTCGGCTACGTGACGGCCATCCACACGATGCGCAAGGAACCGCCGCGCCGGCCGGACGAGGCGCCCTACGCCTACGAGGCGCGCCTGCCGCGGTACTCGAGCGTCCTTCCCGCCCAGTACGCCATCGAGCTGCGCGCCGGACGGGCGGCGGAACTGGGGCTGCGCCCCGCGCAGAAGGTGGCGATCGACGCGGACGCGCTGAAGGCGGCGCTCCGGTGACGGCGCCGGCGGTGGCCGTGCTCGCCACGCCGTCGCTGGCGTCGCGCGCGGACCGGCTCGCGGAGTCCCTCGCGCGCGCGCTCGGCACGGGCGCGTCGGCGGTCGGCATGCCGCTCGCGGAGGCCGGCCCGGGCTCCCTGGCCGGCAAGTCGGCGGCCGTCGCGCTGCTCGGCACCGGCGACGTACCGCACGGGCTCAACGACCTCCTGGACTCCGCCGAGGACGCGCGCGTCGGGGTGCTGATCCTCGCGGAGGGCGCGGACGGCACGGCCGAGGGCGGCGCGCTCGTCGCGCCGCTGGGCTCCTCCGACGAGACGGTCGCCGCGATCGTGCGCGGCATGGCGTCCCGGCAGCGCGAGGTGGAGCGGCTGGCGCGCGAGCTCGGCGTCTCCGGCCGCTTCACGGGCGGCCTTCGCGCGGAGATCTCGCGTATGCAGGAGGAGCTCCGACAGGCGGCCGAGGTGCAGCGGGAGTTCCTCCCGCGCGACCTTCCGCAGGTCGGGAGCATCCGGGTCGACGCGTTCTGGCGGCCCGCGGGATACGTGTCGGGCGACATCTACGACGTGGTCCGCCTCGACGAGCGGCACGTCGGCGTCTTCGTCGCCGACGCGGTCGGGCACGGCGTGCCGGCGGCGCTCCTCACCATGGTGCTCTGCCGCGGGCTTCCCACGCGCGACGCCGGCCACGGGAGCTACCGCATCGTGCCGCCTGCCGAGGCGCTCGCGCGCGTCAACACGGAACTCGTCCGCCGGCAGGGCCGCTCCACGCGGTTCGCCACCGCCGTCTACGCCGTGATCGACGCCGAGACCGGCGACGCGCGGATCGCGAGCGCCGGCCACCCCGCACCGACGGTGCTGCGCGCGGGCGGGACCTCCGAGACCGTGACGACGGGCGGCGGCCTGCTCGGGGTCTTCGACGACGAGTCGTACGCGGAGACCACCCTGCGGCTCCTTCCCGGCGACCGGCTCGCGATCCACTCCGACGGCTTCGAGCAGGCCTTCCCCGGCGACCCGTCGGGATCCGCGGACGCCAGGCTCCCGAGCCGCCGCTACCTGCAGGAGCTCGACGCGCTGCGCGGCGCACCGACCGCCGCGGCGCTGACCGAGCAGGTGGGCCGCAGGATCGACATGCAGTTCGGGAGCGTCCGGCAGGCCGACGACGTGACGCTGCTGGTGGTCGAGCGGCTCAGCGCGCCGGCGCGCTGAAGGCGCCGGACGCGAGCGTGCGCCGGACCTGCTCCGCCACCATCCGCGCGAGCGCGTCGGCCTCGAGGTTCACCCTGCTTCCGGCGAGCCGCTCGCGCAGGGTGGTCTTGGCGAGCGTCGCAGGGATCAGGCAGACCTCGAACCAGCCCTCGCCGAGCGCGGCCACCGTCAGGCTGACGCCGTCCACCGTGACGCTCCCGCGCTCGACCAGGTACGGGGCGACCGACGCCGGCGCCGCCACGCGCGTGCGCCACTCCCCGCCGTCGCGCGAGACGGACACCACCTCGCCGACGCCGTCCACGTGGCCCTGCACCAGGTGCCCGCCGAGCAGCGTGGACGCGGTCGCGGCGTGCTCGAGGTTCACCGCATCGCCCGCGCGCAGGGCGCCGAGCGTCGTCAGCGAGAGCGTCTGCGGCACGACGTCGAACCGCAGGGGCGCGCCGGGGGACGGCGCGTCGACCGCCGTGAGGCAGCAGCCGTTCACCGCCACGGAGTCGCCGGCGCGCGGCACGTGCGGCCAGCCGCACGGATCGACCTCCAGGCGCGCGCCCCACGGCTGCGTGCGGAGCGCGGCGACGCGTCCCTGGTGCTCGACGATGCCGGTGAACATGGGGTGCGCGGAGGGCGGTCGGGCCTAGCGGTAGGCGCGGACCACGGATGCGCCCGGATAGTAGGTCCGCAGGATGGCGGCGGCGTCCTGCCCGCGCGTGGCGAGCTCCTGCGCCCCGTACTGGCACATTCCCACGCCGTGGCCGAAGCCGCGGCCCGCCAGCTCGAGCCTGCCGCCCTCGACGCGGGCGGACACCAGGTGGCTGCTGAAGAGGCGCTCCTTGGGCGCGGGCTCGCCCTCGGGCGCGAAGTTCACCGCCCGGCGGAAGTCCTCGGCCCGCATCTCGAGGACGGCGCCCGACCCGTCCACGACCCGAAGCCGCTCGGGTCGGCCCGCGGCATTCGAGCGCGCCACCTCGATCGACCGGATCGACCGGATGGCGGCGAGGGCCTCGAGCGGTGCGTCGGAAGCGAGCTCCGCGGGCGGCTGGCGGACGGCCGGCGCCGGGGATGCCGGCGCGGGTGCCGCCGGGACGGCGGCCCTCGCCGGCGCGGGCGCGGGCGCGACGTCGCCCGACGCGGCGACGGACGCCGCGACGGCGACGGACGCCGAGACGCGGTCGCCGAGCGGACGCTCGCTTGCGGGTGCGAGCAGTCGGCCGTCGCGGGCCTCGAGCTGGTCCGCCGCCCACCGCCGCAGCTGCGCGCAGCACGCCGCGACCGACAGCGACTGCCTCCATTCGTAGCGCGGCGCGTCCTCGCAGCAGTCGCGCCGGGACTGGGCGCGCTTGCCTGCCGCGAGCGGCGCGATGTCGTGGTTGGGGTTGCGCGTCAGGCTTCGCGCGGCGTCGGCCGGCGCGCCGCCGCAGGTGCTCGAGTAGTACGCCGGCACGACGCGCTCCGCGAACGCGAGCACCATGCCCCGCGTCGCCGCGGCCGCCTCGCGCGGGCGGCGGTCGGCGGTGGTGCCGATCCACGCCTGGCTCGCCTCGCCCGCCACCATGTCGTAGTGGCGCACGCGCGACCAGTGCGCGTGCTCGCAGATGGCGAAGCTGCGCGCGGCGATCGCCTGCGCCCGGAACGCCTCCTCGTCCCATCCGCGGATCAGCTCCTTGGCCAGCACGCCCGGCAGGTAGCGCTCGAGCGAGACGTCGACGACGAGGTCGAGCCCCGTCGCGCCCGACGCGTCCGTCACGGGAACGAGCCGCATGGGCCCCGGCCAGTCGGTGCCGTCGAATGCGACGATGCCGCCCTTCGCGGCCGGCGGGTGGAACTCGATCGGCCCGGCGGCCGCGACCTCGAAGGTGGCGGTGCCGCGCTTCGAGACGCCCTCGGAGACGGTCCAGCCGGAGGTCGTGCGGCGGACGACGACCGGCGTGCGGACGCGCCGCGGCTCGGCGCCGGGGGCCTGCAGGGAGAGCGTGCCGGACGGATTGGAGAGCCGCACCGCCGCACCGCCCGACCGCAGCGCGGCCACGCGGATGCGGAGCTCGGGCTCGGCGGAGGGCAGCGCGGGACGCTCCTCGAGGACCGGTGCGGGCGCCGGCGCGGAGGGCGGGGCCGCGGGGGCGATGGCGGGGGCCGGCTCGGCACGCTGCGCGATGCGCGGGGCCTCCGGCACCGGACGACGCGCCGCCGCGGGCTCAGGCCGCGCGGAGGAAGGCGCGCAGCCGTGTATCACCAGCCCTGCGCCGAGCGATGCCCACGCCGCGCAGGCGGCGAGGTCGGCGATGATGCGTCCGGTCCTGCGTGCGGTCATCTCCGTCCTTGGATCGACCCGATCCCGCGTCCTGCGGGAAAGTTTGGGCTGCCGCGGGGGCGCCGCGCGCCCCGGCGGGAAGGCTCACTCGAGTTCGCGCAGCCCGAGCCCGAGGTCCGCGAGCTTCCGCTTGATCTCGTCGAGCGAGTTCTGGCCGAAGTTCTTCACGCCCATCAGCTCGGCCTCGGTGCGGGCGGCGAGATCGCCGATCGACTGCACGCCGAGGAGCTGCAGCGCGCGGCGGGCGCGCACGCTGAGCTCGAGGCTCGAGACGGACCGCCCGAGGACCTGCGCGTCGACGCGATCCGCGAGCGAATCGATGTACTCCTTGGCGGCGCGGGCGACGTAGCCCTGGTCGAGGCCCTCGCCCAGGCGCAGTCCGCGCTGGGCGAGCATCGCCTCGATCTCGGACAGGCTGGTCTCGCCGAAGTTCTTGTAGGAGAGGAGCTCCGCCTTGGTGATCATCAGCAGGTCGCGGAGCGTGCGGATGTTCATCTTCTTCAGGCAGTTGCGCGCGCGCACGCTGAGCTCGAAGTCGGTGACCGGCGTGTTGAGCTCGCCCTCGCGCTTGGCGCTGGCCTGCTCGTCGCCCTCGTCGTAGAGGGCCTCCTTGCTCGCCATGACGTCCTTCATGAAGAGCCGCGCGCGGGCGTGGTTCGGGGCCGCCTGCAGCACCTTGCGCAGGCAGCGCTCGGCCTGGTGCATCTCGCCGCGGTCCTCGTGCAGCACCGCCAGGTTGACCAGCGCGTTCACGTGCGGCTCGGCCAGCGAGCCGAGGTGGGCGTAGATGTCCATCGCCTCCTGCTCCTCGCCGACGAGGTCGAGCATGAATGCCAGGCGGAAGCGGTGCTCGGCCTTGGGGTCGCGCTCGCTGGCGGCGCGGTAGTGCCCGATGGCTGCCACGCGGTCGCCCGCGCGCTCGCACTCGAGGCCCTTCGCGAAGTGGTTGGCCGCGCCCTGCGGGTCGCTTGCCGTGGTGGTGCCGCCGACGACCGTGTCCAGACCAGAACTTGCCATTCGCGCTCGACTCCTCTCGGGGGGCGCCCGCCGGGACGCCGGGGGCAGGGGAGGGAGTGTAGCGCGGACGGCGGAAAGCCCGGTCCGCCCGGGTGTTATCGCTGCCCGTCCGCGTGCTCCGCGGCGATCCGCGCGGCCTCCTGGTCCGGCGTCTCGAGCACCCGGATCGCCCGCCACGCGCCCCGTTGCCAGCGCAGGGCCAGCACGACCCCCAGCACCGTGATGTAGGCGCTTGCGGCGATCCACGGCCCGAGCGCACCGAGCCCGGGCGCGAGGCGCACCAGCGCCCAGCCGCCGCCCACGATCAGCCCCCAGCTGAGGGCGACGGTGAGCACGCCGGGCCAGAAGGTGTCCCCTGCCCCGCGGAGCGCGCTCGCGAAGACGATCCCCACGGCGTCGAACACCTGGAAGAGGGCCGCCGCCACCATGAGCGACATGCCGATCGAGACGACCGCGTCGGCCACCTCGGGCGGCGTGTTCTGCCCGCGCGCGAACACCGCCAGCATCGGCTCGCGGAACGCGAGGATCGCGCCACCGCACAGCGCCATGTACCCGACCGCCAGGAACAGCCCGATGCGTGCGCGGTCCACCGCCAGGTCCGGGCGCCCCGCCCCGATGTGCTTGCCGACCAGGCTCGTCACCGCGATGCCGAATCCGTACGCCGGCATGAAGGAGATGTGCATGTAGCGGAGCGTCGCCCAGCCCGCGGCGAGCGCGACCTCGCCGAACTGGCCGACGAGCACCGTCATGAAGATCGCCCAGGTGACGAGCTCGCTCCCCGACTGCAGCGCGGCGGGCGTCCCCAGCCGCACGAGGTCGCGGACGGCGTCGCGGTCGAAGCGCCAGGCGCGGCGGATGCCGAACTCGGCGTCCATGCGGCGCCCGAGGAACACGGCGAGCGGGATGGCCGTCTCGACCGCCGTGCCCGCCACGGTCGCGATCGCCGCGCCGGTGACGCCCATCGGATCGAGCCCGGGGATGCCCGGCAGCCCGAGCGACGGCAGGCCGTCCCGCCCGAAGATGAGCGCGTAGTTGAGGACCAGGTTGACCGCGTTCCCCGCGATCGCGGCGGCGGTGATCACGCGGGGCCGCTGGATCCCGAAGAAGACGTTGCTCATCGCCTTCCCCAGCGTCACGGCGATCCCGCCCCAGAGGAGGACCTGCGCGTACGAGGTCTCGAGCGCGGTGAGCCGCTCGCCGTGGCCCATGAGCCGGAAGACGACGGGCATCGCGAAGGAGGCGGGCAGCAGCACCGCGACCCACGCGATCGCCGCGAGCCACACGCCGGCCCACGCATAGCGCGCCACCTCGTGCGGCCGACCGGCCCCGACCGCCTGGCTCACGTAGGTGTTGACGAGCGAGAGCACCCCGATCAGCATCACGACGAGGGCCCAAGTCCAGACTCCGCCGTTGCCCTGCGCCGCCACCTCGACGGGACCGACCTGCGCCACCATCACGGCGTCCACGAACTGCATCAGCGTGTACGAGAGCATCGTGACCACCGTGGGCCACGCGATCGACCAGACTTCCCTGACGGCGGGGGTCACGCCGCGGCGGCGACGCGCTTGGCGTGCATGCGCTCCGCCCCCGGCAGCCTGATCGACCGGACCAGCCCGACCGCGGCAAGCGAGCGGATCGTGACCCAGCTGATGTCGAACTGCCACCACTCGAGGCCGTGCCGCGCGGATGCGGGGAAGGCGTGGTGGTTGTTGTGCCAGCCCTCGCCCATGGCGAGGATCCCCATCGCGGGGTTGTTCCGGCTGTGGTCGCCCGAGCGATACGTCTGCCAGCCCCAGATGTGGCAGACCGAGTTCACGCTCCAGGTGATGTGGTGGACGAGCGCCATCCGGATCACGCCGCCCCACAGGAACCCGAGGAGCGCGCCGCGCCAGCCGCCGTCGATGGCCCAGCCGATGAGCGCGGGAAGCACGAAGCCGAGCGCCACCCACAGCGGGAAGAGCCGGGAGATGAGCTGCGCGCGCGGGTCGGCCGCGACGTCGGGCGCGTACCGCTTGGTGCTCGTGTGGCTGTCGCGGGTGAAGAGCCAGCCGACGTGCGAGTGCATGAACCCGGAGATCCACCCGGCGATGCCCTTCTGCCGGCCGGCGTGCGGCGAGTGCGGGTCATCGATCTCGTCGGAGTGCTGGTGGTGGCGGCGGTGCGTCGTGACCCACCAGAGGAGCGGGCCCTGGACCGCCATCGAGCCGAGGACGGCGAAGGTCCAGGCCACGGGCGCGGAGGCCTCGAACGACCGGTGCGTGTAGTAGCGGTGGTAGCCGATGGTGATGCCCATCGCCGTCAGGACATAGCCGCCAAGGAGGAGCGCCAGGTCGGTCGCGGTGAACCAGCCGCCCCAGGCGAACCAGATGGCGACGCCGAGCGCGACCGGCGGAACGAGGACCGCGAGAAGGGTCAGGAACTTCACGTCGGCGCCCACGGGGCCCTCGTCGACGTCATGGCCGTGATGGTGTGCTGGTGCGTGCATCGGTTGGGTGCCCGCCGGGAAGGCGGGGCGCGCCGCAGAGTAGCCGCGCCGCGGCGCCCCGGGCGCGAAATAGCGGGAGGAATCCCCGAATTGCGCTGCCGAGCGCGGAACGGCAACGAACCGCGCGTATCGTCCGTCCCTTCATGCCATTCCGCTCGCTCCGCCTGTCCGACCCGCTCCTCCGTGCGCTTGCAGAGGAGGGGTACGAGACGCCGACGCCGATCCAGGCGAAGGCGATCCCGCCCGCGCTCGAGGGCCGCGACGTGCTCGGCTGCGCGCAGACCGGCACCGGTAAGACGGCGGCGTTCACGCTGCCGATGATCCAGCGCCTGGAGGCGGCCGGCGAGATCGGCGGCGCCGCGGCGTCGGCCGGGACGGGGAAGAAGCGCGCGCCGGGCCGCCCGCACGCGCTCGTCCTGTCGCCGACGCGCGAGCTCGCGGTGCAGATCGCCGAGAGCATCGCGACCTACGGGCGCCACGCGCGCTGCCGCACGGCGGTGATCTTCGGCGGCGTCGGGCAGAACCCGCAGGTGCAGGCGCTGCGCGGCGGCGTCGACATCGTGGTGGCGACGCCCGGGCGGCTCCTCGACCTCATCCAGCAGGGCCACTGCTCGCTGGCGGACGTCCACATCCTGGTGCTCGACGAGGCCGACCGCATGCTCGACATGGGCTTCATCAAGCCCATCCGCCAGATCGCGGCCATGGTCGCGAGGAAGCGCCAGACGATGCTCTTCTCCGCGACGATGCCGGCGGAGATCCGCCACCTCGCCGACGCCCTGCTCTCCGACCCGGTCCGCGTCGAGGTCACGCCAGTCGCGAGCGCGGCGCCGAAGATCGACCAGCACGTGGTGCACGTGCCGCGCGAGCTGAAGCAGCCGCTCCTCGAGCGCCTGCTCGAGGCGGACGACGCGGAGAGCGTGGTCGTGTTCACGCGCACCAAGCACGGCGCCGACCGCGTGATGCGGCGGCTCCTGCGCGCGAGGGTCGAGGCCGCGGCGATCCACGGCAACCGCAACCAGAACCAGCGCCAGCGCGCGCTCGACGCGTTCAAGGCGGGGAAGATCCGCGTGCTGGTGGCGACCGACGTCGCCGCGCGCGGGATCGACGTCGACGACGTGACGCACGTCATCAACTACGACATCCCGGTGGAGCCGGAGAGCTACGTGCACCGCATCGGCCGCACGGGCCGCGCCGGCGCCACCGGCAAGGCGATCGCGTTCTGCGAGCCCGCCGAGCGCGCCGCGCTCAAGGCGATCGAGCGGCTGACCGGAAAGGCGGTGCCCGTGATGGCGCTGCCGCAGGACCTGGCGGCGCTGGGGTCGATCGAGCCGGAGCGCGCGGGGGGCGAGAAGCCTGCGCCGCGCGCGGGCGGGCGCCGCGGCGGCGGGCGCGCCGCGGGGCGGACCGGCCAGGGCGGCGGCGCGACGACGCAGCCGACCGCCAAGCGCAAGGGCCCGGCCCACGGCCGCGGCGGCGCTCACGCCAAGGCGGCGAAGGCGCAGGGCGCGGCGGCCGCGGCGCCCGGACGCGTGCCGCACCCGGCCGCGGGAGCCCCAGCGCCGCACCCGCGCGCGCACCAGCTGCCCTCGGCGCGGACGCCCTCGCGCCGCGGACGGCGCTGACCGGGATCAGATCTCGGCGAACTGCATGTCCGCCGTCTGCTGGAACGACAGGTCCGGCACGTGCACCTCGGACGCGAAGCGCTCGAGGCCCGGCACGGCCGCCATCGCGGCGCGCGCGGCCGCGGCATCGAAGCCGGCGGCACGGCGGCCTTCGTGGCCCGCGAGCAGGTCCATGCC
>JBILFU010000049.1:0-9933 GCA_044351405.1 Phycisphaerales bacterium | reverse complement strand
TCGAGACGCTCCGCGAGGAGCCCCGCCAGCCGCGCGACGGCCTGCGTGCGCGCGGCGTCGTCCGATCCGGACGCGAGCTGCGACTCGAGCAGCGCGAGCATCAGGTCGGCCTCGCCGCGCGCCGCCAGCCAGCCGGCCGTCGCGTCGGCGGCCTCCCGCGGAACGCGGATCGCCGGATCGCGCGAAAGCCCCGGCTCGGCCGCGTGGCCGGCCGCGCGCGGCGGCGCCGCGAACCAGGACCCGGCGCGCGCGGCGAGCGCGGGTCCGGACCGGTCGGGAGCGGCGGCCACGCTCGCCAGCAGCAGGAGCCCCGCCTCGCGCAGGGGCCGATGCTCGTCGGCGGCCAGCGCAAGCCCCAGCGCCAGGCGACCGGACTCCTCGCCGAACGGCGCGGCCGCGCGACGGCCGCGGCGGAGGCGCGCGATCGCCTGGGACCGGTCACCGGCGTCGGCGGAACGCGCGGAACGGAACGCCTCCAGCGCCTCGAGCGCCGGGCGGTCCGCGTCCGACGGACGGACGACGCGGCGGCGGGGCGCGGCGGCGGAACCGTCGAGCGCAGCCACGTAGGCCTGCAACGCATCGCCGAGGACCTCGTCGCCGCGCGTGTCGAAGCCCGCCATGGCGGCGCGCACGCGGGCCGCGCCGTCGGCGTCGAAGGCAAGCGGCGGCAGCCCGACGGGGACGGGCGCGGGCCCGGCCAGCAGGCGTCGCTGCGCATCGACGAAGGCGGAGCCGTCGCCCGGCTCGATGTCCCTCGCGCCGGCCCGCAGGAGCCGGACCGCCTCGAACGCCGGCCGCACCGCCTCGGGGGCGCGTCCGTCGCGCAGGCGCGCCTCCGCGCAGCCGACCGCGGCCAGCAGCGCGTCCGGGCACGGGGCCGATCCCTCCCAGGCAACGAAGGCGCGCTCGAGCGGCGCGGCGGCGAGCGCCCAGTCGCCGCGCAGGACGCGTTCGCGCCCGCGCCAGAGGTCCTCGCCTGCGGCGAGCCAGCGGTCGACGGCCTTTCCGGTCGCGCCGCGCACGGCGCGCACCGAGCTCCAGCGGATCGTCCCGAGGCCACCCGACGCGGCGACGCCGTCGGGGCGGTCCTCGGCCTTGTCGGCCTCGCGGGTACCGGCGCGTCCGCGCAGCTCGAGGACCACCGCCCGCTCCGCGGCACCGGAGGCGGATGCGGCGGACAGCCCCCCGGGCAGCGCCGCGAGCGCCGCGACGACCGCGGCCGCGGCGGCATGGCGGGCGCGGATCACCGCGGCGCTCCCCGCGGGGCATCGGAGGGCCGGGTCGCAGGCGCGGCGCGCACCTCGCGGAACCGGCCGCCCGACTCCTGCGCGATCTGCCGCAGCTGCGGGCTCCCGCGGCCGTCGTCGAAGGCGATCGCGTTCACCTGAACGCGCTTGCCGCGCGCGTTGAGGGCGCGCACCTGCTCCGGGCATTCCTTCGGGATCGCGCCGTCGGTGAGGAAGAAGACCACGTCCGGCCGCGGCTCCAGCGCGAAGGCCTGCCTGAACGCGGTGATGGGCTGCGTGTCGCCCGATGCCGAGACGCCGCGGAGCCACGTCCGCAGGCGCTGCATCGAGCCGCTGCGGATCCGCTCCCAGCCCTCGGTGAAGGCCACGGGCTCGCCGGCGTCGAAGAACGCCACGTGGACGGACGCGAAGTCGGGAAGCGCGGCGACCGCGCGCGCGAGCTCCTCCTTGGCCAGCGCGATCCGCTCGCCGAGCATCGACCCGCTCTTGTCCACGATGAACGCGAAACGGGTGCCGCGGCCGCCCACGCCGAAGAAGCTGGTGCCGCCGGCGCCGCCGCCGAAGCCGCCGCCGCCCGAGCCGGAGCCGCCGCCGAAGCCGTCGCCGGGCACGGTGGCCAGGTCGCCCAGGCCGTCCGCGGCGCCCGTGCCCGGGCCGAGTAGCGCGTCGTCGAGGCCGCCGCCCGGCGGCGAGGGGTCCGGCCGGGGAAGGTCCGTCCGCGGCGCCTCGGCGCCCGTGTCGGGCTCGGGCGCGTCGACGGCCTGCGACGACGACGGCACGTCCGCGCCCGGCAGCGACACGAGCTCGAAGGCCCGCGCCTCGGTCGCGGGGATCCCGGGGCGCTCGATGAACGTGAGCGCGAGCCACGCGACGATCGCCGCATGCACGGGCAGGCTGAGGGCGAACCCCAGCAGCAGGAACCGCAGCCCCCGCATCGGGCGGTGCCCGCGCGCGGACGGCCCGTCCGTGCCCAACGGCGCAGCGCCTTCCATGGCGGAATGGTAGGTGAGGGACGCGCGGATCTCCCCGCGCCCGGCCCGCCACGGCCGCGTTCGCGGCACCTACCATGCGCGCCCCAGGCGCCGTGCGCCGCCCCAAGGAGACCCCGTGGCCAAGCGTTTCGACAGAGTCGTGCTGAAGGTGAGCGGCGAGAGCCTGTCGAAGCCCGGCGAGCTGGGGATCGACCCCGGCGAGCTGGGGCTCCTGGCCGAGGAGATCGCCGACGCCTACCGCAAGGCGAGCCCGGTGCAGCTCGCGGTGGTCGTCGGCGGCGGCAACATCATCCGCGGCGCGAGGCTCGCGGAGGCGGGCAAGGTCGACCAGTCGACGGCCGACTACATGGGGATGCTCGGGACGGTGATCAACGGCCTCGCGCTGAAGGAGGCGCTCGGGCACGCGGGGATCGAGGCGCGCGTCATGAGCGCGATCAACCTGACGTCCGTGGCGGAGACGTTCGTCCGCGCGCGCGCCCTTCGGCACATGGAGAAGGGACGCGTGGTGATCCTGGTGGCGGGCACCGGCAACCCGTTCTTCACCACCGACACCTGCGCCGCGCTCCGCGGCATCGAGCTCGGCGCGAAGGCGGTCCTCAAGGCGACCAAGGTGGACGGCATCTACACCGCCGACCCGAAGAAGGACCCGAAGGCCACCCGCTACGAGAAGCTCCGATTCGCCGAGGCTGTGGAGAGGCAGCTGGCGGTGATGGACCTCACCGCGCTCACCATGTGCATGGAGCACGACCTCCCGGTGGTGGTGTTCGACTTCCGGCGCAAGGGCAACATCCAGCGCGTGCTCGACGGCGACTCGTCGGTGGGCACCGTGGTCACGAACTGATCGAAAGGCAGAACGATGGACATCGACACCGTCCTCCTCGAGTGCGAGGACCGAATGAACACCAGCGTCGACTACTTCCAGCGCGAGCTGCGCGGCGTGCGCACCGGGCGGGCCACCACGGCGCTCGTCGAGTACGTGAAGGTCGACTACTACGGCTCGAGCACGGACCTGCGCGAGCTCGCCGGCATCACCGTCGCGGACGCGACGACGCTCCTCGTCAAGCCGTTCGACCCGTCGAGCAAGGGCGAGATCGTAAAGGCGATCGAGTCCGCGGGCATCGGCGTGCGCGCGGTGGCCGAGGGCAACGCGGTGCGCGTGAGCGTGCCGGCCCCGAGCTCGGACCGCCGCAAGCAGCTGGTGACGCAGGTAAAGAAGACGGCCGAGGAGTCGAAGGTCGTCATCCGCAACGAGCGGCGCGACGCGAACAAGTCGGTCGACGGACTGCTCGCCGACAAGAAGGCGGGCGTGACCGAGGACCAGGCGAAGGGCGCGAAGGAGTCGATCGACGAGCTGACCAAGCAGTACACGGCCAAGATCGACGCGCTGACGGAGAAGAAGGTCGCGGAGATCGAGGAGATCTGACCGGCCGGAGCGACGCCCCATGCAATGCCCGAGCTGCGGCCGCAACAACGACAAGGTGACCGACAGCCGCCCGAGCAGCTCGGGCGACTCGATCCGTCGCCGGCGGCAGTGCAAGGCGTGCGGGAAGCGGTTCAGCACGGTCGAGCGCGTGGAGCGCGCGGCGCGGCTCACCGTCGTCAAGCGCGGCGGCGCGCGCGTGCCCTTCAGCGCGGACAACGTCATGCGCGGCATCGTGGCGGCGTGCGGCAAGCGGCCGGTGGCGGACTCGGAGAAGGAGCGGATCGCGCGCGAGGTGGAGGAGGAGATCCACCGCGAGTTCGACCGCGAGGTGCCGAGCCTGGTGATCGGCAAGCGCGTCGCCGACAAGCTGCGGCAGGTGGACGACGTGTCGTACATCCGCTTCGCGAGCGAGTACTACGAGTTCAGCTCGGCCGGCGAGTTCCGCCGGGAGCTCGATGAGCTGGCCGAGCGCCCTCCGCCGCCGGCGAACCACCCGGACCTGTTCGGCGGGTAGATCCGTGCCGGCTTAGCAGGTACGGAATTCGGTACCCTCCGCGTTCCATGCCCCGGATCACGCTGCCAGACGGTTCCGTCAAGGAATTTGCCGCGCCCGTCACCGCCGCCGAGGTGGCCGCCTCGATCGGCGCCGGCCTCGCCAAGGCCGCGGTCGGCGCGAAGGTCGACGGCGAGCTGCGCGACCTCTCGACCGTGCTCGACCGAGACTGCGCGCTCGCGATCGTGACGCCGAAGAAGCGCGAGGGCGGCGCCGACGCCGACGCGCTGTTCCTGATCCGCCACAGCACCGCGCACGTTATGGCCGAGGCCATCCAGCGGCTCTTCCCGCACGTGAGACTCGTCTACGGCCCGCCGCTCGAGACGGGCTTCTACTACGACATCAGCTTCGAGGGCGGCAAGGCGATCAGCACCGACGACTTCCCCGCCATCGAGGCGGAGATGGCGCGGATCGTCGCCGAGAACCGCCCCTTCACCCGCTACGAGCTCCCCGCCGCGAAGGGCATGGAGAAGCTCCGCGCCGAGGGCAGCAAGTTCAAGCTCGACAACGCCGAGCGCGCGCAGGAGGCCGGCAGCGCCACGCTCAGCTGGTACGCCACCGGCACCCCGGGCACCCACTGGGAGGACCTCTGCCGCGGCCCGCACGTCCCGGCCACCGGCAAGATCGGCGCGTTCAAGGTCACGAGCCTCGCGTCGAGCTACTGGAAGGGCGACGAGAAGCTCGACCGCCTCACCCGCGTCTACGGCACCGCCTTCGCCACCAAGGAGGAGCTCGCCGCGCACCTCACGCAGCTCGACGAGGCCAAGAAGCGCGACCACCGCGTGCTGGGCAAGCAGCTGCGCCTCTTCCACATCGACGAGATGGTCGGCCAGGGCCTCATCCTCTGGACCCCGAACGGCAGCATCGTCCGCCAGGAGCTGCAGAACTTCATCAGCGACGAGCTCCGCAAGCAGGGCTACACGCAGGTCTTCACGCCGCACATCGGCAAGCTCGACCTCTACCGCACGAGCGGCCACTTCCCCTACTACCGCGAGAGCCAGTACCCGCCGATCATCGAGCACGACCAGCTCTCGCTGCTTGCCAAGGAAGGCTGCACCTGCGGCGAGCTCGCCAACCGCCTCGAGAAGGGCGAGATCGACGGCTACCTGCTGAAGCCGATGAACTGCCCGCACCACATCCGCATCTTCGCGAGCTCGCCCCACAGCTACCGCGACATGCCCGTGCGCCTGAGCGAGTTCGGCACCGTCTACCGCTGGGAGCAGTCGGGCGAGATCGGCGGCATGACGCGCGTGCGCGGCTTCACGCAGGACGACGCCCACCTCTTCTGCCGCGAGGACCAGGTGGCCGACGAGCTGCTCGGCTGCCTGAGCCTGGTGAAGCTCATCTTCGGCACGCTCGGCATGAACGAGTACCGCGTGCGCGTCGGCCTGCGCGACCCGGACAGCGCGAAGTACGTCGGAGACCCGAGGAACTGGGACAAGGCCGAGGAGGCGTGCCGCACCGCGGCGAGGACCCTCGGCGTCCCCTTCAGCGAGGAGCCGGGCGAGGCCGCCTTCTACGGCCCGAAGATCGACTTCGTGGTCAAGGACGTGATCGGCCGCAGCTGGCAGCTCGGCACCGTGCAGGTCGACTACAACCTGCCCGAGCGGTTCGACCTCAGCTACGTCGGCGCGGACAACCAGCAGCACCGGCCGGTTATGATCCACCGCGCGCCGTTCGGCAGCATGGAGCGGTTCTGCGGCTGCCTGATCGAGCACTTCGCCGGGGCGTTCCCGCTCTGGCTCGCGCCGGAGCAGGTGCGCGTCCTGCCGATCAGCGAGAAGAGCGCGGACTACGCGCGCGAGCTGCACGCCGCGCTCAAGGCCGCCGGACTCCGCGCGTCGCTCGACGAGTCGAACGACCGCATCCAGGGCAAGATCAAGGACGCGAGCGACATGAAGGTTCCCTACTGCGCGGTCGTGGGACCGCGCGACGCCGAGGGCCGCAAGGTCAGCGTGCGCGCGTTCGGCACCGAGGCGAACCTCGGCGAGATCGGCTTCGACGCGTTCGTCGATGGCCTCGTCCGCGAGTACCGCACCCGCGGCGCGGAGACCGTCAAGGCAACGATGGGCAGGTGAGCCCGGGAAGGACAGCGACCATGGCAGGACAGGGTTCTGGCGGAAACGTCGTCGCGGCGATCGCGAGCTTCTTCATCCCCGGGCTCGGGCAGCTCGTGCAGGGCCGCGCGCTCCGCGGGCTGCTGATGTTCGTGCTCACGGGCGTGCTCTGGGTGATCACCTTCGGCTTCGGGGGCTGGATCGGCCACATCTGGGCGTGCTACGACGCCGCGGTGTGGAAGGGCCCGAAGGCCTGAGGCCGCCGGGCCGCGCGACGATCCCCGGTAACGGCCGTCACGCCGCCCGCGAGCCGCTCGTGCTGCCGTCGATCGGCGAGAGCGAGACGATCAGCGAGACGTCGATGATCTCGGCGACCTCCCGGTCAACGGGGAAGACGCTCACGACCCGACCGGACGCGTTCATGGCCGCGAACTCCGAGTGCGGGACGTCCATCGTCCGTTGGTCCACGAGGTGGATTCGGAACGGGATGAACGGAACCGCACGCAACGATGCCCGGAGGTGTTCTGGTGACACGCTCATACCTCCTTGAGTATCCGCACCACCCTACCCCGGCGCAACCGCAATCCGCGCGAGTTCGGCGGAAAGTCACCGTGCGTTCGGTCGCGGCGGCACGGTTCCTGCGTGCATCGCACCGCGCCCGTCGCCTGCGGTCGACCGGACTAGGGACGCCGGGGCCGCACGGCCCGAAGCCGCAGCCCCGGAGATTTCCCGGGGGATTGCTTGCCCTCCCGCCTCCCGGGTACAGTGTCCGTCTCGCGGTCCCGAGGACCGCGACCTCGGGACGTCGGCGGCACGCGTCCGGGGGATCTCTCCGTCTCGCCGCCGGTCACTTCGAAGGACACGCCCATTTCCAGCTTTCCCCCTCGCCGCCCTCCGTTCGCCTCTGGTTCCGGACCCCGTCCGGGAGGCTTCGGCGGCGACCGCCCGCGACGTGACGGCCCGTCCTTCGGCCCGCGAATGAACGACCGCATCCGGATCACCCCGGTGCGCCTGATCGACCAGAACGGGGAGATGGTGGGCGTCGTCGAGACCGACGAGGCCCGCCGCATGGCCCTCGAGGCGGGGCTCGACCTCGTGGAGATCTCGCCGGACGCGCGCCCGCCCGTCTGCAAGATCATGGACTACGGGAAGTTCAAGTACGAGGAAGCCAAGAAGAACAAGGCGAGCAAGTCGAAGACCAGCGAACTCAAGGAAGTGCGCCTCGGCCGCTCGATGAAGATCGACCCGCACGACGTGGGCATCCGCGTGCAGCAGGCGCGCCGCTTCCTCCTGGAGGGGCACAAGGTGCAGCTGGTGGCGAGCTTCAAGGGCCGCGAGATGGCCCACCGCGAGATCGGCGACCGCCTGATCCAGGACGTGATCAGCCGCCTGGTGGACCTGGGCAAGCTCGAGCTCGCGCCGCGCCTCAACGGCAAGCGCATCAACGTGATCATCGCCCCCGACAGGCAGAAGATCGAGCAGTGGAAGCGCAAGGAGCAGGCCGCGGGCCGCAAGGGCGAGATCGAGGCCGTCGAGATCAAGGACGAGCCCGAAGAGGACGACGACGAGTGAGCGCCGCGCGAGGCGTCGAGGTGCACGGGGTCCCCGGCCGCCCGGACGGCGCGCGGGGGGAGCTGATGCTCCGCACCTTCGCGTTCCCCGCGGACGCCAATCCTGCCGGCGACATCTTCGGCGGCTGGCTGCTCGGGCAGATGGACATCGCGGGCGCGAGCCTCGCGCGACGTCGCGCGCACGGGCGCGTCGCGACGGTCGCGGTGGCGCAGATGACCTTCAGGCTCCCGGTGTTCGTGGGCGACGAGGTCAGCTGCTACTGCACCGTCGCCAGGGTCGGGACGTCGAGCGTCACCGTCGAGGTCGAGGCCTGGGCGCGACGGCACGACGACAGCGGCACCGTGAAGGTCACCGAGGGGACGTTCACCTACGTGGCCATCGGCGCGGACCGGCGGTCGCGGCCGCTGCCGCCGGGCTGAAGCGGGCCGCCGCAGGAGCGATCGACGGGTTGTCGACGGGGACGGATCCTGCCGCGACGGCACTTGCATAATCATGCATGATTGCGTATATTCATGCATTGCATGCCGACGACCGCCCATAGCCCCCTCCGGCGCCGCGCCCGGATCGCCGCCCTGATCGGCGCGAACCGGGTGTGGAGCCAGCAGGAGCTGGCCGGCCTCCTGCGCCGCCGCGAGGGGATCGCGGTCACCCAGGCCACCCTCTCGCGCGACCTCGCCGAGCTCGGCGTCGTCAAGGGACCGTCCGGCTACATGCTCGCGGGGACCGCGCCCACCCTGCCCGCGGGCGACCGCGAGGCGCTGCTCGCCGCGGCCCTGCGCCAGCACCTGGTCTCGGTCGCGCTCGGCGGCACGCTCGTCGTCCTCAGGACGCCCTCCGGCCACGCGAACTCGCTCGCCATCGAGCTCGACCGCGCCGGGCTCCCGGGCACCCTCGGCACCATCGCCGGGGACGACACCATCTTCGTGGCCGCCAAGGACGCGGAAGCGGCCGCCACGCTCGCCCGCACGCTCGAGCGGCTCGCCCGCTCCGCCGCCTGAGCTCCGGCAGGGATCGAACCATGGAAGGACGCATTCGCATCGTCATCGTCGGCGCACCGGGCTACACGGGCGCGGAGCTCGCCGGGATCCTCGCCGCCCACCCCGGGGCCGAGCTCGTCGGCCTGTTCGGGAGCGAGCGCCGCGGCGCGGACGGCAAGGTCGAGCGGATGTCGGACCTCTTCCCCCGCCTCGCGGGCGCCTGCGACCTGCCGGTGCGCGCGGCGGACGCCGCGGCGATCCTCGCGTGCGAGCCCGACGCCGTGTTCCTGGCGACGCCGCACGAGGCGAGCGAGCAGCTCGCACCCGCGCTCCTCGCGGCCGGCGTCACGGTGTTCGACCTGTCGGCCGCGTTCCGCCTGAAGGACGCCGCGCTCTACCCGAGGCACTACGGCTTCCCGCACTCGCACGCGGCGCTCCTCGCCGACGCGGTATACGGCCTGCCGGAAATCGCGGGCGACGCGCTGCGCGCCGCGAACCTCGTCGCCTGCCCCGGCTGCTACCCGACCTCGGTGATCCTGCCGGTGCGGCCCCTGGTCGCGGCCGGGATCATCGACCGGACGCGGCCCGTGATCGTCGACAGTGCCTCGGGCGTCAGCGGCGCCGGGCGCTCGGCGGCCGTGAAGAGCCTGTTCTGCGAGGTGAGCCTGCAGCCCTACGGCGTGCTCTCGCACCGCCACCAGCCCGAGATGGCGCAGGAGACCGGCGCGCGCATCCTGTTCACGCCGCACCTGGTCGCGCTCGACCGCGGCCTCCTCTCGACGATCCACGCGGAGCTCGCACCCGGGATGAGCGCAGCGGACGCGCGGGCGTGCCTCGCGGAGGCCTATGCCGACGCGCCGTTCGTGCGCCTGCTGCCGGAGGGCCGCTGGCCGTCCATCGCCGCCGTGGAGCGCACCAACTGCTGCGACATCGCGCTCGCGGCGGACGAGTCGGGCACGCACCTGGTGATCTCGAGCGCGATCGACAACCTGGTGAAGGGTGCCGCCGGCCAGGCGGTGCAGGCCTTCAATGTCCGCTTCGGCCTCGACGAGGCCACCGCCCTCGGCATCGCGCGACGCACCGCGCAGGAGGTGGCCTCGTGACCGCGACCG
>JBILFU010000320.1:0-2636 GCA_044351405.1 Phycisphaerales bacterium | reverse complement strand
GGAGCGGGCCGAGGCGGCGTCCCGGCAACGATAGCGGTCGCGCGGATCTTCGCGTACCGTCCCACGATGAGCGAAGCGTTCGACGACCTGGGGCTCCGGCAGGAGCTCGTGACGGAACTCGCGTCGCTCGGCTACGAGGAGGCGACGCCCATCCAGCGGGCGGCCATCCCGCCGCTCCTGGCGGGCCGCGACATCCTGGGGCAGGCCGCCACGGGCACCGGCAAGACCGCGGCGTTCGCGCTGCCCATGCTGCAGCTGGTGGCGGACGATCGCCCGGCCCCGTGCCGGCCGCGCGCGCTCGTGCTCGTACCGACGCGCGAGCTCGCCGTGCAGGTGTCCGAGGCGTTCCACCGCTACGGCAAGGGGCTCGGCACGGCGGTGGTGCCGATCTACGGCGGGCAGGAGTTCCACCGGCAGGTGGTGGCGCTGCGCCGGGGCGCGCACGTGGTGGTGGCCACGCCGGGGCGCGCGCTCGACCACCTCCGGCGCGAGACGCTCGACCTCTCCGAGCTGCGCGTGGTCGCGCTGGACGAGGCGGACGAGATGCTCGACATGGGCTTCGCGGAGGACCTCGAGCTGATCCTGGAGGCGGCGCCCGAGGGGCGGCAGACCGCGCTCTTCTCGGCGACGCTGCCGCCGCGCATCGCGGCGATCGCCGAGCGGCACCTCCGCGAGCCGGAGCGCATCCTGATCGCGCGCGACGAGTCGACGCGCGGTTCCGTGCCCAAGGTCCGCCAGGTGGCGTACATCGTGCCGCGGGCGCACAAGGTCGCCGCGCTCGGTCGCGTGCTCGACCTCGAGTCGCCGACGCTCGCGCTCGTGTTCTGCCGCACGCGCATCGACGTGGACGAGCTCGCCGACCGGATGACGGGCCGCGGCTACCGCGTGGCGTCGCTCCACGGCGGCATGTCGCAGGCGGAGCGCGACCGCGTGATGGCGCGTGCGCGCGGCGGCACCGTCGACCTCCTGGTGGCGACCGACGTCGCCGCGCGCGGGATCGACATCGACCACCTGACGCACGTGGTGAACTTCGACGTGCCTGCGGCTCCCGAGGCATACGTCCACCGCATCGGCCGCACCGGCCGAGCCGGCCGCGAGGGCGTGGCGATCACGCTGGTGGACCCGCGCGCGCACCGTCTGCTGCGCAACATCGAGCACGCGACCCGCCAGCGGATCGCCATCTGCACCGTGCCGACGCCGCGCGACGTGAAGGCGCGCCGCATGGACATGACCAAGGGGTCCGTGCGCGACGCCATCACCGCGGGCGACCTGGACGCGTACCGGGCGGTCGCCGAGTCGCTCGCGTCCGAGTTCGATCCGATGGACGTGGCGGCGGCGGCGATCCGGCTGGCGCACGAGGCCTCAGAGGGCGAGGGCGGCTCCGAGGACGACGTGCACATTCCGGCGATCGAGAGCTTCGCGCGGCCGGAGCGCGGCCGCGGGCGCCCCGAGACGCACGACATGGTGCGCATCTACATCTCGGGCGGCACCAAGATGGGGATGCGACCCGCGGACCTCGTGGGCGCCATCGCCAACGAGGCGCGGCTCAACCCGCGCGTGATCGGTGCCATCGAGATCGCCGAGGGCCATTCCTTCGTGGAGCTGCCGGCGCGCGACGTCGACCGCACCATCCAGGCCCTGCGCGGCGCGACGCTGCGCGGGCGGAAGCTGAAGATCCACCGCGACCGGGGCACGCCGCCGGGCGCCGCGCGCGGGTAGCGCGGGCCGCGCCCGATACGATTCCGGCGATGCCACGCCGCGCCGCCATCGTCGCCGCAGTCCGCACGCCCGTCGGCCGCCACGGCGGCTCGCTGGCCGCCGTCCGGCCCGACGACCTGGCAGCGCACGTCATCCGTGCCGCCGTGGACCGCAGCGGCATCGACCCCGCGCTGCTGGACGACGTCTACCTCGGCGCGACCAACCAGGCCGGCGAGGACAACCGCAACGTCGCGCGCATGGCCGCGCTGCTCGCGGGGCTGCCGGAGACCGTCCCGGGCGCCACGGTGAATCGCCTGTGCGCGTCGGGCCTCGAGGCGATCCACGTGGCCGCCCGGATGATCGAGTCCGGCCAGTGCGACGCGTGCGTCGCCGGCGGCGTGGAGTCGATGAGCCGCGCGCCCTACGTGATCTCCAAGAGCGACCAGGCGTTCGGCCGCTCGCAGGAGATGGCCGACTCCACGATCGGCTGGCGGTTCGTGAACCCGCGCCTTGCGGCGAAGCATCCGCCGATCTCGCTCGGCGAGACCGCGGAGAACGTGGCGCGCGCGCACAAGGTCTCGCGCGAGGACCAGGACCGCTTCGCGATGGAGAGCCAGCGCCGCTGGGCCGAGGCGCACGCGGCCGGCCGCTTCGCGGACGAGGTGGTGCCCGTCGACGTGCCGCAGGGGAAGGGCGCCGCGAAGCGCTTCGACGTCGACGAGCACCCGCGCACCGACACCACGATGGAGAAGCTCGCCGCGCTGAAGCCCGCGTTCTCGAAGGCACCCGATGCCACGGTGACCGCCGGAAACTCCTCCGGCATCAACGACGGAGCGGCGGCGCTGGTGCTGGTGGAGGCGTCGCGCGCGAAGGCGCTCGGGCTCCGGCCGATCGCCTTCGTGGGAGCGGGCGCGTCCGCGGGCGTCGATCCGGCGCAC
>JBILFU010000319.1:0-2637 GCA_044351405.1 Phycisphaerales bacterium | reverse complement strand
GGGCATCGACCAGGGTGGTCTTGCCGTGGTCGACGTGGGCGATGATGGCGACGTTGCGGAGCGGCATGGGGAGCCCCGCAGTGTAACGCAACCGAAAATCACCCCGGGTTCATTTTCCCATTTTCACAGGCCGTAGAGCGGCGCCACCTTGCCCTCGAGGTGCCGCATGAACGGGTCTGCGCTGAGGGGCCTGCCGGTGACCTGCACGCAGAGGTCCGCGCTCAGCCACCGACGGCCGTGCCGGTGCACGTTCGCGTTCAGCCAGCCGAGGAGCGGGCGGAACTCGCCCTTCGCGAAGCCGTCCTCGAGCCCCGGGAGCGCCTCGCGCGCCTTCTCGAAGAGCTGCGCCGCGTACAGCGTGCCGAGGGTGTAGGTCGGGAAGTAGCCGATCATGCCCCCCGACCAGTGCACGTCCTGCAGGCAGCCGCGACGGTCGTCCGGGACCGTGAGCCCGAGGTACTCCCGGTAGAGCCGGTTCCACTCTCCGGGCAGGTCCGCCACGTCGAGGTCGCCGGAGATCATCGCGCGCTCGAGGTCGAACCGCACCATGACGTGCATGTTGTAGGTGGCCTCGTCGGCGTCCACGCGGATGAACCCGGGCTCCACGCAGTTCGCCGCCTCGTACACCTGCTCCGCGGTGAAGCGATCGACGGCAGCGCCGACGAACTCCGGCATGCGGGCGCGCGCCCAGCGGCAGAACGGCAGGCTCCGGCCGACCTGGTTCTCCCAGAGCCTGCTCTGGCTCTCGTGGATCGAGAGGCTGACGGCCTCGCCCATCGGCGTCGAGATCCACTCGCCATCGAGTCCCTGCTCGTACATCCCGTGCCCGCTCTCGTGCATCGAGCTGCCCAGCCCGTCGAGCATGCAGCGCTCGGAGTAGCGGCTGGTCATGCGCACGTCGTTGCGGTGGCTCCCGCCGCAGAACGGGTGCGTGCTGCGGTCGAGGCGCCCGCGCGAGAAGTCGAACCCGATCGCCCCGCACACGAACCGCGCGAACCGCTCCTGCGCCTCGATCGGCACCGGGTGGTCGTTGAACGACGAGTCCGGCCTGCGGGACGCTCCCGCGATCCGCTCGAGCAGCGGCCGCAGCCGCGCCCGCAGCGGCACGAACACGCCCTCGACGTACTTCGCCGTGCATCCCGGCTCGAAGCCGTCCGCCAGGCCGTCCCAGCGCTCGCCGTTCGCGCGGTCCCAGCCGAAGCAGTCGGCCTTCTCGCGGTTGAGGCGGACGATCCTCTCGAGCCACGGCCGGAAGCGCCCGAAGTCGCTCGCCTTGCGCGCCTCGGCCCACTCGTGCTGCGCGATGCTCGCGGTCGACGCCAGCTCCTCCACGAGGCTCGCGGGAAGCTTGGTGGCCCGGTCGTAGTCGCGGCGCAGCTCGCGGACGTTCACGCGGTCGGCATGCGTCTCGGGCAGCGCGGCGACCGCCTCCGCCGCCCGCGCCAGCGCGTCGCCGAGCCTCGGGTCGGTCGACATGCCGTGCTCGAGCCGTGCAAGCTGCGAGAGCTGCCGGGCACGGTGCTCGAGCCCGCCGGCAGGCATCATGGTCTCCTGGTCCCATCCCAGGATCGCCGCCGTGCTCCCCAGCAGGCGCCCCTCACGCGCCAGCGCGACGGCTTCCTCGACGGCAGGATGCGAACCGGTGCGCGGCGCGTCGACGGTGGTCATTGACGCGATGATAGGAGCGCGGTGCCCGCCGAAGGCACGGCCGGCGCGCCCGGAGGGGCACGCTGGCCGGCGGTCTCGCGTGAGGAGCGCGCGCGGGCGCGCGACGCGGCGGTCACTGGCCCTTCGGGGCCGCGGGCGCGCTGCTCGTCTGCGGCGGCGCGGTCGCGGTGCTCGGGGGCACGATCGGCTCGAGGAACTTGATGAACTCGTCCCGCTTGGAGTCCACGCGGTTGCGGGCGTGGTCGATGGCGCCCCAGCCGCTCTGGTCCTTCGCCGCCTTGTCCGCGCCCGCGTCCATCAGCATGCTGATCTTCGCCGGATCGTTCGCGTAGGCGCAGGCCATCAGGAACGCGGTCATGCCGCGCGTGTTGCGCGCCTCGAGGTTCGGCTTGCCCTCGAGCAGGATCCTGACCGTCTCGGGCTTGCCGGTCCGCACCGCGCGCATCAGCGCGGTCTCGCCGGTCAGGCGGTCGACCTTCCCGGGATCGGCGCCCTTGTCCACGAGCAGGCGGACGGTCTCGGGCTTGCCGACGCCCGCCGCCCACATGAGCGGCGTCATGCCGTTCACGTCCTGGACGTTGGGATCCGCGCCGGCGTCGAGCAGGACGGTCACCGTCTCGGGCCCGCCCAGGCCGGCGGCCCACAGGAGCGGCGATCCCTCCACCTGGTCCCGGGAGTTGGCGTTGCCGCCGGCCGCCAGGAGCGCCTTCAGGACGTCCGGCTTGCCGCGCTCGGCGGCGATCGTCACCGGGGTCTTGCCGGTGCGGTCCTGCGCGTTGGGATTCGCCTTCGCGTCCAGGAGCATGCGCACGACGTCCATGTTGCCGTTCTCGGCGGCGAAGTGCAGCGCGGTGCGCTGGGACATGCGCTCCTGGCCCTCCGTGCCGCCGCCCGCGGCGAGCGCGGACTTCATCGCGGCGGCGTCCCCGCTCCGCGCGGCAAGCACCGTCGCGGGCGAGGCCTCGCTGG
>JBILFU010000048.1:0-10044 GCA_044351405.1 Phycisphaerales bacterium | reverse complement strand
CGACGCGTCGAGCACCGTGCGGAGCACCTGCTGCTGCGCCGGATCCGACTTCACGGTCGGCTTGATCGCCTCGAGGTACCAGTCGCACACCTCGCGCCAGACGAAGTCGTAGGTCGCGTCGGCGGCATCGTTGAAGCGATAGCCGGCGATCGCCTTCTCGTACTGCCCGAGCGCATGCCCCAGGCGCGCGACGATCCAGCGGTCGACGAGCGGGCGCGCGCGCGGGTCCACCGACGCGTCGCCCGGCACCTGCCCGAGGCTCCCGAGCGCGAAGCGCGTGGCGTTCCACACCTTGTTGGCGAAGTTGCGGCCGATGTCGAAGCGCGCGCTCGTGTTGCGCGCGAGCGGCGCCTCCTCGGAGGGCGTCGCCTTGCCGGTGGCCGCGCCGTAGGCGCTCGTGATGCGCCGCGACGGGTCCTTCGGGCTCTGCTGCACCGGAGCCGCGACGGTGTAGCCCGCGGCGTCGGTCACGGTCTCGGGCGTGAACGTCTCGCCGCTCCAGGGGTCGACCATGTCGACCGGCATGCGCACGTCCTGGGTGTCGGTGGTCATCTGCACGAGCGTGAAGCGCATCGCGTCCGCGCCGTGCGTGTGGATGATGTCGCGGGGGTCGACGCCGTTGCCGAGCGACTTCGACATCTTCTGGCCGAAGCCGTCCTGCACCATCGCGTGGATGAAGACGTGCCGGAACGGGAGCCGGCCGCCCAGGAAGTGGCGGTTGAACATCACCATGCGGCTGACCCACAGGGTGATGATCTCGCGCGCGGTCGAGAGCACCGCGCTCGGGTTCCACGCCTCGAGCGCGCCCTGCATGGCGAACCGCGCGGGGTCGGGCCAGCCGAGCGTCGAGAGCGGCCAGAGCGCGGAGCTGAACCAGGTGTCGAGCACGTCCTCGTCCTGGCGGTAGCCGGCGGCCTCGAGGGCGGGCACCACGGCGGCGTCGCCCTGCTCCGGCACGCAGACGAACCGCTCGTACGCGCCGTCCGGGCGGCGCCGCACGGCCTCGGCGCAGCCCTTCGCCCGCCACTGGCCGTCGCAGCGGACGAGCTCGCCCTTCGCGGCGTCCACGGCGGCGCGGTCGGCGACCTCGGCGGCGGGGACCTCGCTGCTCCAGACGGGGATGCGGTGGCCCCACCACAGCTGGCGGCTGATGCACCAGTCGCGGATGTTCTCGTGCCACTGCTGGAACGTGCGCGCGTAGCGCGGCGGGAAGAACGTGAGCTCGCCGTCGCCCGGGGCGGCGGCACCGGCCGGCGCCGCGCCGTCGCGCTGCGAGGGATTCATCGCGCGGAGCGCGGCGCCCTTCAGGCGGTCGTCGGTCACGCGCACGTACCACTGCTCGGAGAGGTACGGCTCCACCGGCACGTGGCTTCGGTAGCTGTGGCCGACCGAGTGGCGGTACGGCTTCGCGGCCTCGAGGAGCCCGTTGGCGCGGAACCACTCGACGATGCGCGTGCGCGCGTCCTCGCGCGAGAGCCCGACGAAGGCGCGCGCCTCGGGCGACGCGTCCTCCCAGCCGTGGCGGTCGCTGATCGAGCCGTCCGGCGCCATCACGTTGATCGCGGCGAGCCCGTGGCGGATGCCGATGTCCCAGTCGTTCGGGTCGTGCGCGGGCGTGACCTTCAGGAAGCCGGTCGCGAACTGCGCCTTCGTGTCCGCCGGGTCGCCGCCGTGCTCGACGGGCATCACCACGTAGTCGTCCTCGACGATCGGGATGACGCGGCCGACGATCGGCAGGCGCAGGCGCCTGCCGCGCAGCGCCGCGGCGCGCGGGTCCTTGGGGTTGATCGCGACGGCCGTGTCGCCAAGCATCGTCTCGGGACGGGTGGTCGCGACGGTCACGTGGCCCGAGCCGTCCTCGAGCGGATAGCGCAGGTACCAGAAGTGGCCGTCCACCTCGTGCATCTCGACCTCGTCGTCGGCGAGCGCGGTGCGCGACACGGGGTCCCAGTTCACGAGCCGCTTGCCGCGGTAGACGAGCCCCTCGTCGAAGAGCCGCAGGAACGCCGCGCGCACCGCGGCCGCGCACACCGTCCATCGTGAAGCGCGTGCGGTCGTAGTCGCACGAGGCGCCCATCGCGCGCAGCTGGCTCAGGATGGTGGACTCGTACTCGTCCTTCCACTCCTGGACCTTGGCGACGAACTGCGGCCGCGTGAAGTCGGAGCGGCGCCTGCCCTGCTGGAGGAGGCGCTTCTCGACGACGGTCTGCGTTGCGATGCCGGCGTGGTCGGTGCCCGGCATCCACATCGTGTTCATGCCCTGCATCCGGTGGAAGCGCGCGAGCACGTCCTGCAGCGTGTTGTTCAGCGCGTGCCCGAGGTGGAGCGCCGCGGTGACGTTCGGCGGCGGGATGAAGATCGAGTACGGCGCGCCCGCGTCGCCCGGCTCCGCGTGGAAGCAGGCGCCGCCCTGCCAGCGCTCCCACGCGAACCGCTCGGCGTCCGCCGGGGTGTAGGCTTTCGCGAGCTGGAGACCGGAGCCGCCTTCGGGCGCGCTCGGCTGGATCGGCGTGGCGCTTGACATGGAGCGAAGAGTCTACGAGAGCGGCACACTCACCCGCGTCGCGGCGCTCGCGGTCGCGGCGCTGGCGTGCGCATGCGGCGAGCCCGACGGACAGCCCGCGCCGGCGGCCCGTCCCGATGCCGCGCAGGCGGAGGCGGCGATCGCGGCCGCGGAGGCCCTCCTCGCCGACAACCGCCCGAGCGATGCGGTGATGGTCGCCGAGCGCCTGGCCGGGCAGGTCCCGGACCGGATGGACGTTCACGAGCTCCATGCCCGCGCCCTGCTCACGCTGGGCGGGCACCCGGACCTGCCTCCCGGCGACCGGGCGGCGGTGCTCGCGCGCGCGGCAGACGCGTACGACCGGGCGGCCGCGCTCGACGCCCTGAATCCCGCGCTCCGGCATGCCGCCGGCGTCGTGAGCGACTCGGCGGGGCGCGCCGCGGCGGCCGCGGACCACTACGAGGCAGCGCACCGCGCCGACCCCTCCAACGCCCAGTACGCGCTGTACCTCGGCCTCGCGCGGGCCCGGGCCGGGCGCAACGACGAGGCGCGCACGCTCCTCGAGCTGGCCGAGCGCGCCATGCCGGAGTCGCCGGACCCCAAGGCGGCCCTGGCCGACCTGGCCGCACGCAGCGGGGACCGCGCCCTGGCACGGCGCAAGATCGCCGAGGCGCGGACGCTGGCGCCGTCGTCCGCGGAACTGCGGCTGGCCGACGCACGCATGCGGCGCCTGGACGGCGACCCCCGCGGCGCACTGGACCTCCTGCTTGCGCTGGACGCGCCCGAACGCCGCGACGCAGGGACCGCGGAGGAGATCGCGGCGTCCTTCGACGCGCTCGGCGACCATCGCGCGGCGGCGCAGGCGCTCGAGGAGAGCTGCGCCGCCGCCCCGAACGACTGGAGGCGCTCCCTGCGCGCCGCCTCCGCCTGGATGCGTGCCGGCGACCCCGTGCGCGCGACCATCGCCGCGGACGCCGCGGCCGCGGCGGGCGCCCCGCCCGAGGAGGCGCGCCGGGCGCTCAGCGGAGCCAGCGGCCCCCGTCCAGGCGAAGAAGCGTCCCCGTGACGTAGGGCATCCCCTCGACGAGCGCCAGCACGGCGCCCGCCGCATCCTCGGGCGTGCCGGGGCGCGCGAGCGGTATCCGCGCCTCGTAGGCCGCGCGCTCCTCCGCGGGTGCATCGTCGGGCCACGCCACCACGCCCGGCAGCACGGCGTTCACGCGCACGGCGGGCGCCAGCTCGACCGCGAGCGCCTCCACCATCGCATGGAGCGCGGCCTTCGACATCAGGTACGGCGCGCGGGACTTGCGCGGCCGCCCCGCGGCATGGATGTCGCCGAACGCGACCACCGCCCCGCCGCCCGGCAGCGCGGAGCGCGCCAGCGCCGGCGCGAGCGCCTGGCAGAGGACGAGCGGCGCCACCGCGTTGGTGCGGAGCTCGCGCTCGGCGTCCGTCGCCGCGATGCTCCCGAACGGCGTATGCGCGTAGCCCGAGGCGCTCAGGACGAGCGCATCGACCGACCCGCGCTCGGCGCGCCCGAAGCGCTCGACCGCGCCCAGGTCGTCGAGCGGCAGCTGCCGCAGGGCGACCGAGATCCGCTGGCCGGCCGCGGCGGCGCGGCGCTCGCACTCCTCGGCCACCGGCTCGCCGGGCGAACCGCCCGGACGCACGGTGAGCTCGAGGTCCCAGCCCCGCGCCGCGAACCCGAGCGCCACCGCACGCCCGACCCGCCGGGCCGCACCGACGACGATCGCTCGACGTGCCATGGCCGCAGTCTACGGACGCCCGGGCCGCGCGCCGTAGCATGGCCGCCCCGTGGACGCGCACGAACCCCGCGAGCAAGACGAGCAGGAAGGCGGCGAGGGGCGCGTTCCCGACCTGCACCTCGACCGCATCGAGCGCCTGGCGCGCAACGCGCCCGGAGAACTGGCCCGACGCGCGGACGAGGCGATCGCGCGGCGGGTGCCGGTGCTGGCGCCCTCCTCCCTCCGCAGGCGGGTGCGCCGCCGCACGGTGGCGCTCCTCGTGCTGCTGGGGCTGATGGCGCTCCTCACGTCGGCCTGGACGGTGCTGCGCGAGACCACCATCCTCAGGGCCGCGATGGAGGCGCAGCTCTCCGAGCGCTTCGGCGGGCAGGTGGACATCCGCGAGGTGCGCTGGGACGGCTGGGACCGGATCGCGGCCGAGGGACTGAGCCTGCGCGCCCCGGGCTGGCCGGGCGACGCGGGCGTGGTCGCGACCATGGACCGGGCGCAGGTGGTGTTCAGCCCCTGGAAGGTGATGCTGGGGCGCATCGAGCTCGTCGACATGGAGATCGACGGCCTGACGCTGCGGATCGTCGAGCGGGCGGACCGCCCGGGCGAGATCTCGCTGCTCGCGCTGCGGCCGAAGCCGGGCCGCGGGGCCGGCGTGCGGCAGCCGTCGAGCGCCATGCTGCGCGACCTGCGCCTCCAGTTCTGCGAGAGCGCCGGCGACGCGCTGCGGATGCGCGCCGAGCTCCGCTTCGACGCGGACTTCTCCCACGACGCCGGCGACGCCGGACGCTACCGCTTCACGCTCGAGCAGCGCGAGCGGGACGGCGTGCCGGTGGACGGGTCGTCGCGGATCCGCGTGACGGGCTCGTGGGACGAGCGCGACTTCTTCTACGACGCCGAGCTCGCGTCCATGCCCATCGACGCGCGCACGCTCGACTTCCTGCCGATCACCGCGCGCCGCTGGGCCCGCCGCGCCGAGCTCGCCGGCCGGATCGAGCGCGCGCGCATCGCGGGCACGCCGTCCGAGCCGCTCCGCACCGCGGAGGTGGTGGTGCGCGACGTGTCCTTCCGGGAGCGCGACGCGGTGCGCGAGCTCGAGTGGCGGCGGATCGAGGGCGCGGCCACCGCCCCGATCCGCGGCGAGCTCGGCGTGCAGCTCGCGGAGGGGACGGTCTCGCTCGCGGGCGCGGAACTGCGCGTCTCGGCGCGCGGCGCCGCCCTCTCGCCGGGCGCCCCCGGACCGGACCGGGTCCGGGTGCCCGTGGACCTCGAGGCGGCGCTCGACCTCTCGGTCGCGGGTGGCATCGCGGGCGCGCTCGACGCTGACGACGGCTGGCTCGAGCGCGCCGTCGCGGCGACGCCGTTCTCGCTGAGCATCCGGGCGCACGGCCTGGACGCGCGGCCGGGCGACGACGGCACTCCCCGCCGCGTGGAGCTTCCCGCGGAGGCGGCGCTCGCGCTGTCGGCGATCGGCGCCAGCGACTGGGCCGCGGACGTGGACGTGCGGATCCGGCGGGGACTGCCGCGGATCGCGGGCGACGGCTCGGCGGAGCCGGCGCCCATCGAGGTCCGCGGCACGCTGGTCCTCGAGGACGGCCGGATCGAGCACCCCGCGTTCCCCTACGGGCTGACCGGCGTGCGCGGGCGCATCGACCTGACGCCCGGCCGCCTTGCGCTGCGCGGCGTGTCGGCGTCTGGCTCGGGCACCACCCGGCTCTCGATCTCCGGCGAGATCGGCCTGGAGGGGGACGACCCCGGCTGGGAGCTCCGCGTCGAGGCGCGCGGGCTGGAGCTGGACGAGTCGCTGCGGCGCGTGGTGCGCGAGCCGCCGGGCCGCACCATCGTCGAGTCCCTGCTCGACACCGACGCGTGGTCCGCGCTCGCCGCCGAGGGCATCGTCGATCCCGCCTCCCGCCCGGGAGGCACGATCGATGCCGACATCGAGGTCCGCCACGAGGCCGGCGCCGGCGAGCGCACCGAGGCCGGCGGCCGCATCGCGCTGCGCGGCGTGCGCCTGGTGCTCGACGCGTTCCCCTACCCGATGGAGGCGGACGGCTCGCTCACGCTGACGGACGCGGGCGTCGAGATCGACGGCGACGGGCTGGCGGTGCGCACGTTCGGTGGCGGCACCGGCACCATCGACGGCCGCATCGACCTGCCGCGCGTGGGCGGCCGCCGGATCATCCGCACCTTCATCGACTTCGCCGTCGACGGCGACCGGGTATCGCCCGCGCTGCTCGCGGCGATACCGCCGAGCTTCGAGAGCAAGGAGGGCCGCCCCCCCGGGTGGCCCGGCCGCGAGCTGGCACCCATCTCCCGGATGCTCACCGAGCTCGGCCTCTCCGCCACGCTCTCCGCGCGCGGCTCGGTGCGGACGCGGCCCGACGAGAGCGACGCGGTGCGCACCACCGTCCGCCTGGCCGCCGGCTCCGTGGTGCCGACAGCGGCCCTGGCGTCGGTGCTCCGCGAGAATGGGCTCAGCTGGCCGGGCCGGATGACGCTCGAGGACGTCTCGGGGACCATCATCGCCGACGCGGACATGATCCGCGTGGAGGGAGCCTCGGCGCGGCACTTCGGCGGCACGGCGCGCGCCTCCGGCGGCTTCTCCCCGGACGGGAGGACGGGCATCCTCGACGTCGAGCTGCGCGGATTCCCGCTCGAGCGGGAACTGGTGCGGATCGCGGAGGGCCCGGGCACGGAGGGCGCGCTGGCCGCGTGGGACGCGCTGCGGCCCGCCGGCCGGTTCGACGCGGAGGTGTCGTGGATCCGCGCCGGCGGGAGGCAGGACACCTACGCGCACGTCCGGCCGCTCGAGCTCACGCTCGCGGACAGCGTCCCGCTCCGGGTGGCCTGCGGCGACCTGTGGTACCGCAACGGCGAGCTGCGGCTCGACTCCTTCGACCTGCGCGGACCGGACACCGACGACTCCCCGCTCGCGATCGTCGCGCACGGGACCGTGCTCGGCGCGTCGCCGGACTTCCGGGCGAGCGTCGAGGGGCTGAGCATGTCGAGCCCGATCGTCCCCTGCGCGCTCCGTGCCGCGGGCGCGTCGGATCTCGCGGAGATCCTGCGGGAGTGGCGCATCGAGGGGGCCATCGACGCGGAGGCCGCCCTGCCCGGTCCTCGGTCCGGCGGGCCGTGGCAGCTGGTCGCCGTCCCGACCTGGCTTCGCGGCGAGCGCGACGAGCGGCCCTTCGAGATCCGGCGGCAGTCCGGGGAGCTGGTGGTCGGACCCGGGAGCCTCCGCGCCGACGGGCTGGTCTTCTCGCTCGACCACGGGTTCGTGACGATCGACGGCCGGCTCGACTCGACGCCGCGCAGCACGCTCGCCGGCGAGATCCTCCTGGACGCGTGCGTCGCGGGCGGTTCGCGCACGCTGCCCGCGCTCCTGCCGGCGACGGTGTCGCGGGTGCTCGAGGAGATCGAGTTCGGCTCCACCGGCCCGATCTGGGCCACCGACCTGCGCGTCGCGGTCGACCTGCCCCGCGAGGGCGCGGAGATCGTGTCCGTCAACGGCGACCTCGGGATCTCGGGCGCATCGTTCCTGGCGGGCGTCGGCTTCGAGGGGATGGACGGGACGCTCTCCTTCGACGTGGCCTCCGAGGGCGGGCGGCCCGTCGGGACGGTCGGTTTCGCGGTCGACCAACTGCGGGCCGTGGGGCGCAGGGCCACCTCGGTCGGCGGGACGCTGGTGCTCGACCGCGAGGCGGACCTGGTGCGCCTGGAGGGCGTGGAGGCCGACCTCCTGGGCGGCCGCGTCAGTGCCCGCGGCGGCTTCCATCCCGTGGACGGGTGGGAGATCCGCGCATCGTGCGCGAACGTGGACTTCGCGCGCTTCATCTCCGGTGAGGGTCCGCTGCCCGAGGGACTCGGCTCCGCGCGGCACGGGTCGCTCTCGGCGCGCATCGATGCGCGCGGGATCGCGGGGGATCCGGCGTCGCGGCGGGGGTCGGGCCGGGTGGCGGTGCGGGATGCCCGCATGATGGAGTTCCCGCTGGGACTGAGCCTCCTGCAGCTGACGCAGCTGATGCTGCCGCTGAACGCGTCGATGGACCGTGCGTGGGCCGACTTCGAGCTCGACGGCACGTCGGCGGCCGTCCGCGACTTCGGCCTGTCCTGCGGGACCCTGCGCCTGGAGGGAAGCGGGACGGTCCGCACCGACGACTGGGGGCTCGCCCTGCGCATGCGCAGCCGCGGCACGCTTCCGCTCCTCAGCGACCTCTACGGCGCCGTGGCCGACCAGCTCTTCGTGATCGACGTCGGCGGTACCCTGAACGACCCGCGGCCGAGGCTCACCCCGATCCCGGTCCTCGCACCCGGCCCCGCGCCCGCGGCGCCCCAGACCTCGCCCGAGGACACGCAGCAATGACGACGAACGCGCAGCACGAGGACGACGACATCCGCGACGGCGCCGGGAGCCTCCCGGCGGAGGTCGCCGGCGCCGTGGAGCGCCTGGTGGATGCCGCCGACCGCGCGTCCGGGTCGGGCCGCCACGGCGGCAGGCGCACGACGCTCATCGAGGGCATGGTGCGCACCGCGCTCAAGGCGCTCGACGACGGCTCCGACCTCGGCCAGGTGAAGGTGATGGAGCGCGCGCTGCGCGAGATGCGCAGCGCGTACCGGGTCTTCAACCGCTACAAGGGCGTGCGCAAGATCTCGATCTTCGGCAGCGCCCGCACGCCCGAGGAGCACCCCGACTACTCCGCCGCCCGCGAGTTCGGCCGGCTGATGGCGGGCGAGGGCTGGATGGCGATCACCGGCGCCGGCATGGGCATCATGAAGGCGGGCCACGAGGGACCGACGCGCCAGTCGAGCTTCGGACTCTCCATCCGCCTGCCCTTCGAGACCAACGCCAACGAGATCATCCGGGGCGACCCGAAGCTGATCGACTTCAAGTACTTCTTCACGCGCAAGCTGATGTTCATCAGCCACTCGGACGCCGTGGCGTGCTTCCCCGGCGGCTTCGGCACGATGGACGAGATCTTCGAGACGCTGACGCTCGTGCAGACGGGCAAAAGCCACCCGATGCCGATCGTCCTCGTCGAGGGCGCGGGCGCGGACGGCGCGCCGCGCGGCTACTGGAGGCGCTGGGAGGCGGGCGTGGTGCACAACCTCGTGGAGAGCGGCTGGATCTCGCCGGAGGACACGTCGCTCTACGAGATCGCCGCGAATCCCGCGGACGCCGCGGACCGCGTGGTGCGCTTCTACCGCCGATACCACAGCTCGCGGTACATCGGCGACACCTTCGTCGTGCGCGTGAAGCGGGCGCTCTCGCGCCGCCAGGTGGAGGAGCTCAACGACGCGTTCTCGCACCTGGTGAAGAGCGGCACCGTCGACCAGCACATGGGCCCGCTCGAGGGCGAGGACGACCACGTGGCGCTGCCGCGCGTGGCGTTCCACCACACGCGGCGGGGCTTCGGCCACGTGCGCCGCTTCATCGACCGCCTGAACGAGATGCCGGACGAGGTCGACGCGTGATGCGCCGGCTGGCGGCCGCGCTGGCCGTCGGCATCGCGCTCGCGGGCTGCGCGGCGGGCCCCGCGGCGGAGCCGGCGGCGCCCGTGGAGGCCGTGCCGGTGCGCTCCCGGCTGGCCCCGGGCCAGACCGGCCTGGAGGTCCGGACCTGGCAGGTGACCGACGACGGCGACCGCGCCGAGCGTGCGCTCCGGCGGTTCGCGGTGCCCGCGGTCGGGCGCATCGACGAGCTGGCGCTGCGCCGCAACGGCTTCGTGCTCGTGCCCGTGTCCGCCGGGCGGATCGACGAGCTCCGGGAGGCGCTCGGCGGGA
>JBILFU010000047.1:0-10085 GCA_044351405.1 Phycisphaerales bacterium | reverse complement strand
GCCCTGCCTGCCGACGTGGCGGACTGGACCGATGCCGACGGCCGGACGCGCGCGGCGCGCGTGGCGGTCGCCCTGCTGCGGCGGCCTGCCCTCGCCCGGGACATGGCGCGGCTCGGCGCACGGTCGCGCCGGGCGATGGCCGCCGTGGCCCGCGCGCTCGACGAGGCGATCGGTTCCACTGGTGCATCCCATGGCTGACGACGCGACCGCTTCCCCCGCGCCCGCCGACGATCGCCCCGTGGTGATCTTCGGCGGGAGCTTCGACCCGCCGCACCGGCGCCACGTGGAGGTGGCGCGCGCGATCGACGCGCTCCTCAAGGCGCAGCAGATCCTGGTGGTGCCGGCGCGGTGCAACCCGCAGCGACCGGACGGGCCCGTGGCCGGGGAGAAGCACCGGCTGGCGATGTGCGCGCTCGCGTTCGCCGACCTGCCGGACGCGCAGGTGCTGCCGATCGAGATCGACCGGCCCGGCCCGAGCTACTCGATCGACACCGTCCGCGAGGTGCTCGCCATGCAGGACCGCGGTGAGATGCGGAAGGGGCCGCTGCGGCTGGTCGTGGGGAGCGACCAGGCGCTCAACTTCCGGAACTGGAAGGACTGGGAGCACCTGGCGGCGCTCGCGACGCCGGCGGTGGTGGTGCGGCCGCCGCACACGCGCGAGGAGTGGCCGGCGCTGCTGGCCGCGTCGATGGACGCCGCGTGGGCGGCGAGGTGGCTGTCGTGGACGCTGCCCGTGGACCCGGTGGACGCGTCGAGCACCGAGGCGCGGCGCCGGCTCGCGGCGGGCGAGCCGCTCGGCGACCTGCTGCCGCCCGCGGTGGCGGCGTACGTCCGGTCGGCCGGGATCTACGGGGTGCGGGAAATCAACCCGGGGTGATTTTCCGGCGTCACGCCGGCTCGATGCGGAACTCGTGCAGCTCGCTGCGCGAGCGGCGCGGGCCGAGCGCGGCCAGCGAGTCCGGGCGCTCGTCGTACGCCACGCGGTCGCACGAGTACCACTCGCCGTGGAACCGCCACTCGTCCTGCAGCTCGATGCGCGACTCCACCATCCGCTGCGCCTCGCCCAGGCTGCCCGCCGTGAGCCACGAGAGCGCATAGCCCGCGCGCGGCTGGTCCTCGTCGGCGCTCTCGACCACCGCCACCACGTGCCAGAGCGTGCGCCCCAGGTAGCGGCCGGCCTCGTCCACGTTGTCCTCCGGGTCGACGTCGAGCTCGAGCCCCCAAGCCTCGCGCAGCTGGAAGAGGATCTCGTCGAGGTCCGGGCACTCCTCGTCATCGAGCACGAGGATCTCGCGCACGCTGAGCGGGGGCTCCGGGCGCTCGTCCACCTCCGGCGGCCAGGTCTCGGGCACCTCGTCGAGGCCGTGGCGGGCCAGGATGCGCTCGACCTCCTCGCGCCGGTCGGCCGGGACCTGCACCTCGATCCCCTTCCAGCTGTCCACGAAGACCTCGATCCACGGCTCGTCGCTCTGCGCGCCCGCGCCCATCGAGCCGTCCTCGAGGATCACGTCTCGGTAGGCGCGCCAGTCGTCCACGAAGTCGTCGAACGCCATGGGCTCCCGCGCCGTGAAGACGTCGGTCGACCGGAACGCGTCCTTGCTCCCCGCCTCCACGATCGGGAAGACCTCGTCCGGCAGCAGCTCGAAGAGATCGTCGAGGAGCGGCCCGAGCCGCTCGAAGCTCGCCACCGCGTAGAACCGGAACGTGTCCGGCGCCTGCTCGGAGGCCTCGACGAACTCCACGGTGTAGCCCTGCACCGGCTCCGGCAGCCCCTGCGGCTCCAGGCCGAGCGGCAGGCGGAACGAGCCGACGCTGCGGCGCTCGAGGTCGGTTCGGAGTTCGAAGGTTCGCATGGGCGGCCCAAGTGTAGGAGCGTGCGCACGACCCGCAAAACGCTCAGTGCCCGAGGTACGCCGCGCGCACGCGCGGATCGCGCAGCAGTTCCTCGCCCGTGCCGGAGAGCACCACGTTCCCGGTCTCCAGCACGTACGCGCGGTCGCTCATCCGCAGCGCGGCGTTCGCGTTCTGCTCGACGAGGAGGACGGTCATCCCCTGCGCGCGGAGCACGTTGCGCACCGTGTCGAAGATCTTCGCGACGAGCATCGGCGCGATGCCCATCGACGGCTCGTCCATCATCAGCATGCGCGGCCGGCTCATGAGCGCGCGACCGATCGCGAGCATCTGCTGCTCCCCGCCGGAGAGCGTGCCGCCCTGCTGGGACGCCCGCTCGCGCAGGATCGGGAAGATGCCGTAGACGCGCTCCATGTCCTCGGCGATGCCGTCGCGGTCGGTGCGGATGAAGGCGCCCATCTCCAGGTTCTCGCTCACCGTGAGGCGCGGGAAGATGCGCCGGCCCTCCGGTACCTGGACGAGCCCGCGGCGGACGACCTGCTCCGGCGCCAGCCGCCCGAGGTCCTCGCCCGCGAACTCCACCCTGCCCTGCGACCGGTGGATCCGCGAGACGCACATCAGCGTGGTGGACTTGCCCGCGCCGTTCGCGCCGATCAGGGAGACGATCTCGCCCGGGTGGACCTCGAGGTGGACGCCGTGCAGCACCTCCGCCTGCCCGAACGAGCAGCGCAGGCCCTGGACGCGCAGGAGCGGCTGGCCGGCGGGGGCGCTCAACCGATCTCCTCCGATCCGAGGTACGCGGCGATGCACACGGGGTCGTTGCGGATCGCCTCCGGCGCGCCCTCGGCGATCTTCCTCCCGTGCTGGAGCACGGCGATGCGGTCGGAGATGCCCATCACCACCTTCATGTCGTGCTCGATCAGCACCACGGTCACGCCGCTCTCGCGGATGCGGCGGATCAGCTTCATGAGGTCCGCGCTCTCCGCGGGATTCATTCCGGCCGCCGGCTCGTCGAGAAGGATGAGCCGCGGCTTGGTCGCGAGCGCGCGCGCGATCTCGAGCCGCCGCTGGTGGCCGTACGGCAGGCTGCGCGCGGCCTCGGCGGCGCTGCCGGCGAGGTCGACGAACTTCAGGAGCTCGAACGCGCGCCGGCGCATGCGCTCGCGCTCCCGCCGGAACCCGGGCGTGCGCAGCAGGCACGCCCAGTAGCCGCTCCGGAAGTGCTGGTCCATGCCGACGAGCACGTTCTCGACCAGGTTCATCTCCCCGAAGAGGCGGATGTTCTGGAAGGTGCGCGCGACGCCTGCCCGCGCCACCAGGTCCGGCGTGCGCCGCTGCGCACGCCAGATCGCGCGGTACGCCAGGTGCCCGACCAGGAACGCCGCGCCCGCCGCGAACCACGTGAGCCAGAACCCGGCCGCCGCGAGCGCCTCGCGCGCCGCGCCCGGGATCCCCGCCCACGCGAACGGCTCGCCCATCACGTAGCGGGAATTGATCGCGGCGTCCCAGAGCGCGCTCGCGTTGAGCGCGGCCACCGCGGCCACGGCGCTTGCCGCACCGACGGCGACCGCCTTCGCGCGGTCCGCATTGCCCCACTCCCGGCGGATCGGCCGTCCCTCGAAGAGGACGTCTCCCTCGGTCGGCTCGTAGATCCCGGTGATCGCGTTGAAGAGCGTGGTCTTGCCGGCGCCGTTCGGGCCGATCACGGCGAAGATCTCGCCGGGCCGCACGGCGAGGCTCACGCGCTCGTTGGCCACCAGGCCGCCGAAGCGCATCGTCACGTCCTTGACCTCGAGGATCGCGCTCATGGGGCCGCGCCCTCCCCGTCTGCGGGCGGGTCCTCGTGCACGGCGCGCGGCGGCAGGATGCCCTGCGGCCGGAAGACCATCATGAGGACGAGCGCCATCCCGAAGAGCCCGAACTTCCAGTTGGTCGGCGTGAGGAGCACGTTCGACGCCCAGGTGCGGACGAACCACGCCGCGCCGGGCAGGAGGCCCTCGGGCCGCGTGCTGACCGCCGCCGCGTCGCCCGATCCGAGCGCCTCGGTGAGCCGCACGAGCACCACGGAGTTCATCCCGACCATCACCGCGGCGCCGACGAGCGTGCCGCGCACGCTCCCGATCCCCCCGACGATGACGATGCAGAGGGCGAGCACCGACACCTGGAAGTCGTAGTTCGCGGGCTCGCCCGAGCTCGACAGCCTGCTCACGAGGAGCGCGCCCGAGAGCGCCGCGAGCGACGCGCAGGTCGCGAAGGCGAGCATCTTGGCGTGGTCGGGGCGGATGCCCATCGCGCGGCTCGCCAGCTCGTCCTCGCGGATCGAGATCCACGCGCGGCCGACGCGGCTGCGCTCGAGCGCGCGCACGCCGGCGAACGTCACCGCGACGAACGCGAGCAGCAGCCAGTACTGCCCGCGCGCCTCGAGCGGCGTGCCGAGGATGCTCGGCGGCGGCAGCGGGTTGATCCCCTGCGTGCCCTTCGTGATCGTGTCGAGGTTCACCAGCACGTCCTTCACGATCTCGCCGAAGCCGAGCGTGACGATCGCCAGGTAGTCGCCGCGCACGCGGAGCGTCGGCGCGCCGAGGAGGAACCCGGCCAGCGCGCCGATCGCCATGGTGACGCCGAGCGCCGGCCAGAAGCCGAGCCGGAACGGGTAGATCTCGCAGGTGGCGATCGAGAACGCGTAGGCCCCGATCGCGGCGAATGCCGCCACGCCGAGGTTCAGGAGCCCCGTGAAGCCGGTGAGCACGTTGAGCCCGAGCGCGAGGATCGCGTAGACGAAGACCTCGGCGAGCGGCTCGCCGAGATGCATCCATCCGGGGAGCGCGGGCTCCACGAGCGGCCACGCGGCGAGCGCGGCCATGCCCGCCCACGGCACCCAGGGATTGCGGCGCGCGGCGGGCATCACACCTTCTCCCGGAGCTTCGCCCCAAGCAGGCCCGAGGGCCGGAACACCAGGATGAGGATCAGGATCCCGAACACCACCGAGTTCGTCCAGCGCGCCTCGATGTAGCCGTCGCTCATCGCGCGCACCACGCCGATCATCAGCCCGCCGAGCACCGCGCCCGGGAGGTTCCCGATCCCGCCGAGGACGGCCGCGACGAACGCGTCCATCCCCATGCGGTAGCCCATCTGGAAGTTCACGGACTGGTTGTAGACCGAGTAGACGACGGTGGCGAAGCCGCCGAGCGCGCCGCCTATGAAGAAGGTAGCGCCGATGACGCGCTCGACGTCGATCCCCATGAGCGCCGCGGCGGTCGGGTTCTGCGCGACGGCGCGCATCGCCTTGCCGAGCTTGGTGAACCTCACCAGCCAGGTGAGCGCCGCCATCAGCGGGAGCGTCACCGCCGCCACCAGCACGTCCGGCCGCGAGACGATCACGTCGCCGACCCCGAACGCGGGCTTCGGCTCCACCAGCGCCGGGAACGCCTTCGCCGCCGAGGCGCTGTTGCCCCCGCCGAAGACCTCCATGGGCAGGCCGCCCCAGAAGAGCCCGACGTTCACGAGCACGAAGCTCGCGCCGATCGCGCTCACCAGAAGGCTCAGCTTGCTCGCCTTGCGCAGCGGGCGGTAGGCCACGCGGTTGATCGACCAGTTGAGCGCCCCGCAGAAGGCGGCGGTGGCCACCAGGAGCGCCACCAGCCCCAGCGCGCCGCCCGCGCCCCCCGCACCGGCGTCCATGGCGAACGCGCCCACGGCGGTCAGCGCGAAGAACGCCCCGAGCATGCACAGGTCGCCGTGCGCGAAGTTGATCAGCTCCACGATGCCGTACACCATCGTGTAGCCGATCGCGATCAGGGCGATGATCATGCCGTTGGAGAGGCCCGTGACCAGCTGCTGGCCGAGCACCTCCGGGCCGCTCAGCATGCCGTCGGCCGCGAACGGGGGCAGCGAGTCCGCGCGCGCGAGCGCGAGGATCGCCAGCTGCTCCGCGGCGGCCGCGGCGCGCAGCATCACTGGGCCTTGCCCGCCCCGCTGCCGGCGGCCTTCACGAACTCGAACTTGCCGTCCTTGACGGTGTTCACGCTCATCAGCCGGTTGGTGGTGTCGCCGTTGGCGTCGAAGCTCCAGGTGCCGAGCGCGCCGGCGAAGTCCCTGGTGGCGGCGACGGCGGCGAGGATCGACGCGCGGTCCTTCGCCTCGGCGCGGTCGATGGCGTCGAGGAGCACGGCGCATGCCTCGTACCCGTAGACGGCGTAGGCCTCGGGGGTCTCGCCGTGCTTCGCCTTGTAGCGCGCCACGAACTCCGCGCCCTTTCCGGTCAGCTTCTCCGAGGGCAGCCCGCCGAAGGTGATGTAGACGGGTCCGGCCTCGGGCGACATCGCCTCCTTGCCGGATGCCTCGATGTACGCGTTCTCGAACGTCCCGTCCGGCGTCACGAACGGCACCTTGCTGCCTCCCGAGCGCAGGTCCTTGAGGATCTGCGCGGCGTTGTTCTGCGTGGTGCCGCCGTAGAAGACGACGTCGGCGCCGGATGCGCGGATCTTGGTGACGAGCGAGCGGTAGTTGGAGGCCTTCGGGTCGATGCCCTCGAAGCCCGCGATCTCGATGCCCATCCCCGGCGCGGTCTTCCTGAAGACGTCGGCGATGCCCTTGCCGTAGAGCTCGCGGTCGTGCAGGACGAAGGCCTTCCTCGCGCCGAGGTCCTTCGCGCAGAACTCGCCGGCGACCGCGCCCTGGATGTCGTCCGTCGGCACGACGCGGAAGTAGTTGATCTTGCCGGTGGGCCGGTAGATGGCCGGCTCGTTGGCCTCGCCCGCCCCCGGCTTGGTGAGGCCGGGGTAGGTGTTGCCGGGGCTCACCATCACCAGGCCGGCCTTGTTGAGGATGGGCATGGCGATCTTGGCCGCGCCCGAGTTGTAGGTGCCGATGTAGCCGACGCAGGACGCGTCGCCGGCCGCCTTCTTCGCGTTGGCGGCCTCGAGGTTCTGGTCCCAGTTGCCCTTCTGCGGGCTGGCGTCGTCGAGGTCCTCGTAGCGGATCTCGATGCCGTCGACCTTGCCGCCGCGCTCCTCGATCGCCATCTTGATGCCGTTGACCATGCTGGTGGTCTGGCTGTTGGCGCTGCCCGTGCGCGGCAGGCTGCTGACGATGGTCAGGTGCTGCGGATCCGCGGGACGCGGCGCGGCGGCGAGCAGGACGGCGGCGGAGCACGCGGCGAGCGCGGAGGCGGTCAGTCGGAGCATGGCGGGGGATCATATCCACGGGGAAATCTCCCCCGTGGCCGCCCGCGCGCGCCCGCACGGGCGCGGGGTATCGTCCGAGGACCCAATTCGGAAAGGACCCGAACCGCATGAAGAAGCTCGCCACCGTCGTCGTCGCCTCGATCGCACTCTGCTCGCTCCCCGCAGGCTGCGGCCCGAGCTCGAGCCTCCCGCCCGAGGAGCAGGTCAAGATCCTGAAGGGCGACGTCGCGGCGGCGATCGAGACCTGCAAGGACAAGTATCCGACCAAGGCCGACCAGTTCAGGAAGGCCCACGCCTACGCCGTCTACCCGTCCGTCGGCAAGGGCGGGCTCATCGTCGGCGGCTTCGAGGGCAAGGGACTCGTCTACGAGGGCGGATCGCTCGTCGCCCGCAGCTCGATCGGCGGCGGCACGCTCGGCGCGCAGATCGGCGGCCAGTCGTTCTCCGAGGTGCTCTTCTTCGAGAACAAGGCGGCCTTCGAGAAGTTCAAGCGCGGCGAGACGGCGTTCCAGGCCGGCGGCAGCGCGACGGCCGGCACCGCGAGCGCGAGCGCCGCGAACGACTACAAGGACGGCGTGATGGTCCTCACCTTCGGCGGCGGCGGCCTCATGCTCGAGGGCGTGATCGGCGGCCAGACCTTCAGCTACGAGCCGATCAAGTGACCGCGGCGGGCGACGGCGCCCGCTTCAGCGACCGATGAACCCGAGCACGACCCCGGCAGCCTCGCGGCCGGGGTCGTGTCCTTCGAAGCGGCGCGCGACGGCGTCGAGCTCGCGCGCCGTGCGGGCGCGGGCCGCGGGATCGTCGAGGTAGCGGCCGAGGGCGCGCGCGACGGGGCCCGTGCCGCCCGCGTACGGCACGAACTCCGGCACGATGCGGCGCCCCGCGACGATGTTGGGGAGCAGGCGGTGCGGCATGGTCAGCACGACGCCGCCGCCCGCCGCCTTCACGAGGCCGGTCCAGTAGACGGCGACCATCGGCTTGCGCTGGTGCGCCAGGTCGAGGCTCACCGTCCCGCTCACGTTGAGCGCGCAGTCGCACCAGGCGATCGCGGCGTCGGGGTCGCCGTACGCCACCTGCAGGTTGCGCGGCCATGCACCGCCGCGCGCGGCGGCGCGAACGAGCGGGACCAGCGCCTCGTTCGCGGCCATCACGAGGCCCGCGAGCCCGGGGCGCGCGCGAGAGACCGCGCGGAACGCGTCGAGCATGCGCGGCATGTTGGCGCGCACCTCGCCGCTGCGGCTTCCGGGAAGGAGGAGGAGCCGCGGCGATCCCTGCGGGAACGCGGCGGCGCGTACGGCGGCGTCGGGGCCGATCGCGTGGCTGAGCACCGGGTGTCCGACGAAGTGAGCGCGCACGCCGCGGGAGCGGAACCACTCCTCCTCGAAGGGGAGCAGGCAGCAGATCGCGTCGCTCGTGCGGCGCCACTTGCGGATGCGCCACGGAGCCCATGCCCAGAGCTGGGGCGCGACCAGGTTCACCACGCGCGAGCCGCCGGCCCGTCCGCGGCCGCGCCGCTTCATCCACGAGGCGATGTGCCAGTTCGCGGCCGGGCTGTCGACCGGGACGTGGACGTCGACCGGGTTCGCGGCGGCCCAGGCGCGGATCTCGTGCACGACGCGGCGGACCTCGCGGATCTTCCGCAGGCCGACGAGCGTCATCGCGCCGTCGCGGGCGGTCTCCCCTGCCATCTCGCAGCCGGCGGCGCGCATGCGGGGGCCGCCCCAGCCGACCACGCGCACGTCGGGCGCCGTCGCGCGCAGCGCCGCCACGAGCGGCGCCGCGTGGGCGTCGCCGGAGGGCTCGAACGCGGTGACGAGGACGGTGGGCACGCGGAAAATGTAGCCGGGGTTCATTTTCCGCGGCTTCATTTTCCCTATCCTCCGCCGCTTCCCATGATCAAGCGCACGCACACCTGCGGACAGCCGCGCGCCGCCGACGCCGGCGCCACCGTCGCCCTCAACGGATGGGTGAACACCTACCGCGACCAGGGTCGCGGCCTGCTGTTCATCGACCTGCGCGACCGCGACGGCCTGTGCCAGGTGGTGTTCGACCTCGAGGGAGGCAAGCCCGAGGTCGTGCAGCGCGCCCGCGCCCTGCGGCGCGAGGACGTGATCGGCGTCCGCGGGACGCTCCGCAGGCGCGCCGGCGACCCGAACCCGAAGCTCGCCACCGGCGAGGTCGAGCTGGTGGCCGAGGAGCTCGAGATCTTCAACAAGGCCGAGAACCCCCCGATCCTCCCCGACGAGCACGAGGCGGAGAGGATCGCGGAGGAGGTCCGCCTCAAGTACCGCTACATCGACCTGCGCCGCCCGCGCATGCAGCACATCCTGCGCACGCGCAGCAAGGTGACGAAGCTCGCGCGCGACTACTTCGCGCAGAACGGCTTCGCCGAGATCGAGACGCCGCTCCTCATCAAGAGCACGCCCGAGGGCGCGCGCGACTTCATCGTCCCGGCGCGACTGCACCAGGGCATGTGGTACGCCCTGCCCCAGAGCCCCCAGCTCTTCAAGCAGATCCTGATGGTGGCCGGCTTCGACCGCTACATCCAGATCTGCAAGTGCCTGCGCGACGAGGACCCGCGCGCCGACCGCCAGGCGGAGTTCAGCCAGATCGACCTCGAGATGAGCTTCGTCGACCGCGAGGACGTCATGGCCATGATGGGCGGCTTCGCCCGCGCCGTCTGGCAGGACGTGCTCGGCTATGACATCGGCACCGTCCAGCGGATGACCTGGCAGGAGGCGATGGACCGCTTCGGCATCGATCGCCCGGACCTGCGCAACCCGCTCGAGATCCGCGACGTCTCCGACATCGTGAAGGCGAGCGAGTTCCAGGTGTTCCAGCAGGCGCTCGCGAAGACCCGCGCCGGCCGCCAGGGCTGCGTGAAGGCGATCCGCGTGCCCGGAGGCGCCGAGAAGCTCACGCGCAAGATGACCGACGGCTACACCGAGTTCGTCAAGCAGTTCAAGACGGGCGGCGTCGCGGTCGCGAAGTTCACCGCGAACGGGTTCGACACCGGCATCGCCAAGCACCTCGAGCCGTTCAAGG
>JBILFU010000046.1:0-10095 GCA_044351405.1 Phycisphaerales bacterium | reverse complement strand
GGAGCGCCTTCCGAATGAATCGCCCCCAGACCCGGATCGTCCTCCTCGCCGCCGCGGGCCTCGCGTCGGCGGCCCTCGCCGACGAGGTGGGGCTCGCTGCCCTCCGGGCGCGGCTCGGTGCGGCGGCCCCGACCGGTGCGTCGGTCTCGGTGGCGCAGGTCGAGGCCTCCGAGAGCGAGGGCAACTTCGGGCCCAACCGGTCGCTCGGGGAGTTCGCGGGCAAGACCTTCACCGACATGAGCGGGGCCTCCGGGAGCAGCGGCCACGCGACCTTCGTCGGGCAGAACATGTACGGGGCGTCGACGAGCGTCGCGCCGGGCACGGCGCGCATCTGGATCTACGAGGCCGGCTCGTTCGCGCAGGGCGCGGGCCTCAACGTCGGGAACGCCGCGGCGCTGCCGCTGGCGCCGCCGGGCGGGACCTCGCCGGTGCGGGTCTTCAACCACAGCTGGATCGGCTCCTTCGGCAGCACGGTGACCGACAACGAGACCCTGCGCCGCGCCGACTATGCCATGAACCGCGACGACACGCTCTTCGTCTGCGGCGAGAACAACGGGTCCGGCAGCGCGATGCAGCCGCTCGTCTCGATGTGCTACAACGGCATCGCGGTCGGGCTCACGAGCGGCGGCCACAGCGCCGGCGACGTGCCCGCCGGGATCGACGGCGCGGGGCGCATGAAGCCCGAGCTGGTGGCGCCCGGGCAGTTCACCAGCTTCTCGACGCCGGTGGTCAGCGCCGCGGCGGCGCTCATGTACGAGACCGCCTCGACCGGGTCGCTCGCCTCGAACGCAAACCGCCGCAAGGGCGTGACCGTCAAGTCGGCGCTGCTCTGCGGCGCCACGCGCGGGGCGTCCTGGGGCAACGGGGCGCCGTCGAGTGGCCCCGGCCGCGGCACCACGTCCAGGCCGCTCGACCCGGTGTTCGGCGCCGGCACCGTGAACGTGGACCGGTCGCACCGGATCGTGTCGGCCGTCGAGGCCGCCGGCTCCTCGAGCGCCGCCGCCGCCGCGTCGGCGAACCCGCAGCCGCTCGTGAGCTGGGACTGGGAGAACTTCACGGCCGGATACCAGCGCCACTACCGCATCGACGTCCCCGAGCGGTGCGACGCCACCTTCCTGGTGACCTGGAACCGCGCGCCGCTCGCGCAGTGGACGACGGGCATCGCTCCCGCCACGCTCAACCTCCGGCTCGAGCTCAGGCGCATCTCCGCGGGCGCGGCCGTGGCCATCACGGGCGACGCGGGCATCGGCGTCTTCGCCTCGGGCAATGCGCTGAGCGCGAGCGCCGTCGACAACGTCGAGCAGCTCCACCTGCGCGGGCTCGAGCCCGGCTCCTACGTCCTGAGCGTCACCCGCGACGACGCGCTGTCGATCTCCGCGCCCGCCGCGGTGAGCTGGCTCGTCGACGTGGCGCCCGTGTTCGGCGACCTCGACGGCAACGGCACCGTGAACGGCGCGGACCTCGGCATCCTGCTCGGCGCGTGGGGCGCCGCGGGCGCCGCGGACCTGAACGGCGACGGCATCGTCGGCGGGGCGGACCTGGGGCTGCTCCTCGGTTCGTGGGGCTGACCGGGCACCGGCCGCGGGCCCGGGCGGCGCGCACCTAGACTTCGTCGCGTGACCCGCCCGAGCGTGCGCTGGCTTCCCGCCGCGGCCATCGCCGCGTTCCTCGCGGCGGCGCTCGCCTACCCGGTTGCCCTCGCGATCGGCGGCGCCTTCTCGTCGGAGGACGGCTGGCCCACGCTCCGTCACGTCGCGGCCGCGTTCGCCGACCCGGTGACCCGGCGCGGGCTGGCGAATTCCCTGGCCATCTCGGCGGGCACGACGCTCCTCGCGCTGGCGCTCGGGGTGCCGCTGGCGCTCCTCGGCGCGCGGTGCGAGTTCGCCGGACGCCGCGGCCTGTCCGCGCTCCTCCTCCTGCCGCTCGTGCTGCCGCCCTTCGTCGGCGCGATCGGCATGCGGCACGTCCTCGGCCGGGAGGGTGCGCTCAACGCGCTCCTCGGCGTGCACGTCGACTGGCTGGGCCGAGGCGGGCTCGCGGCGATCGTCCTGGTCGAGGCGCTTGCCCTCTTCCCGGTCGTCTTCCTCAACGTCTCCGCGGCCGCGGAGTCGCTCGACCCGTCGCTCGACGACGCCGCGCGCTCGGCGGGGGCACGGCCGCTCGCGCGGCTCCGGCGCGTCACGCTGCCGCTGCTGCGCCCCGGGACGTTCGCGGGGGCCTCCGTCGTCGCCGTCTGGAGCTTCACCGAGCTGGGCACGCCGCTCGTCTTCGACTTCTACGACGTGGCGAGCGTCCAGGTGCTCGACGGGCTGCGCGAGGTGGAGTCGAGCCGGCGTCCCCACGCGCTGGTGGCGGTGATGCTGGCGTGCAGCCTGCTGCTCTACGGCCTCGGGCGGATCGCGATGGGGCGGGGCGGCGCCGCCCCGGGGTCCCGCCCGGCGCCGGTCCGTGCGCGCGAGCGGCTGCGGGGGTGGCGCGCGGCCGGGGCATTCGCCGCCTTCGCCGCCGTCGGTGCGGCCGCGGCCCTCCCGGCGGCGGCGGTCGTGGCCGCGAGCGTCGCCGTGCCCGGCCAGTGGTACGGGTCGGTGCTCCCGCGCGCGCTCACGGGCAGCCACTTCGCGGGGGCGCTGTCGCATCCGCTGGCGGCGGGGAGCATCATCAACTCGTTGTGGCTCGCCGCCGCCGCGACGATCCTCGCCGTCGCGGTGGGCTACGCGTCGGCGCGGGTGGTGGTGCGCTCCGGCCTGCGCCTCGCGTGGGCGATCGACGCGCTGGTGATGCTTCCCCTCGCCGTGCCGGGAATCGTGGTCGCGTTCGGCTACGTGGCGGCGAGCCTGCGGTGGCCGTTCGCGGGACCGGACGCGCCGCTCTCCGGCGTGGCCGGCATCCTGGGCGCGGACCCGAATCCCTTCCCGTTCCTGGTGCTCGCCTACGCGGTGCGGCGCCTGCCGTACGTGGCACGGAGCGCCGCGGCGGGACTGCAGCAGGCGAGCCCCGAGCTCGAGGACGCGGCCCGCTCCTGCGGCGCCTCGCGCTGGGCGGTCGTCCGGCGGGTGGCGGTGCCGTTGGTGGCCGGGCACCTGGCGGCGGGCGCGGTGCTCGCATTCAGCTTCAGCGTGCTCGAGGTGAGCGACAGCCTGGTGCTCGCCCAGCGCGACGCGCACTTCCCGGTGACCAAGGCCATCTATGCGCTCGCCGAGCGGCTGGGCGACGGCCCGGGCCTGGCCTCCGCGCTCGGCGCGTGGGCGATGGCGCTCCTGGGGGCCTCGATCGCGCTTGCCGCCGCGCTTTCCGGGCGCCGGGCGGGCGCCGCGCTCCGGCCGTGATCCCCGCCGGCCGCGCCGCTCCTATACTTATTGCCCCATGCCGTACACCCTCCAGCCCGACCATGGCTACGGACTCGAAGTCGAGGAGCAGTCCCGCACCCGCGCCGCGGGCCGGCACGGCGTGGTCACGGTCGACTCCGACTCCCCGGACTACCTCCGCAACCACGTCCAGGTCCCGGACCGCTGGGTCCTGAACATCGGGCCGCAGCACCCGGCCACGCACACCACGCTGCGCCTGGTGATGGAGCTCGACGGCGAGCGCGTCGCCCGCGTCACCCCGCACATCGGCTACCTGCACTCGGGCTTCGAGAAGCTCGGCGAGCACCACGACTACAACCAGTACGTCTGCACGATCAGCCGGATGGACTACATCTCGCCGATCGTCAACGACATCGCGTTCCACACCGGCGTCGAGCGGTTCTTCGGCATCGAGCCGACCCCGCGCTGCAAGGTGGTTCGCACGATCATGGCCGAGCTCGGCCGCATCCAGAACCACCTGCTGTGCGTCGGCGCCGCGGCGCTCGACCTCGGCGGCTTCACGGGCTTCCTCTACGGCTTCAACGAGCGCGAGTTCATCTACGACATCGTCGAGTACATCAGCGGCCAGCGCTTCCACCCGGACTGGACGCGCGTGGGCGGCGCGTGGCGCGACCTGCCGTGCGACGACACCTTCAAGCGCATGGTGAAGCACTTCGTGAACGAGCGGCTGCCCCGCGCCGTGAAGGACATGGAGACGCTGCTCTCGCGCAACCGCATCTTCATCGACCGCCTCGAGGGCGTCGGCGCGATCAGCAGGCAGGACGCGATCGCCTGGGGCCTCACCGGCCCGATGGCGCGCTCGGCCGGCGTGCGCCGCGACCTTCGCAAGGACGAGCCGGTCCTCTGCTACGCCGACAACTGGGACGGCGAGGGTGCGGAGGCCCCGAAGTTCGACGTGGTCGTCTGCCAGACCGGCGACTGCTTCGCGCGCTACCTCGTGCGCGTCGAGGAGATCAAGCAGTCCGCGCGCATCATCAACCAGCTGATCGACCGCATCCCTGCGGGGCCGTTCAACCCGACCGACAGCGCGAAGGTGACGCAGCCCGACAAGGCGAACATCTACGGCTCCATCGAGGGCGTCATCGAGAACTTCGAGCTCATGATGTGGAACAAGGGCTGGAAGGTGCCGATCGGCGAGGCGTACTTCCCGTTCGAGAGCCCCAACGGCGAGCTCGGCTACTACCTCGTCGGCGACGGCACCAAGTACCCGTGGCGCGTGCGCACGCGCCCGCCGTGCTTCGTGAACTACTCGGTGCTCCCCAAGCTCGTCGAGGGACACCTCGTCTCCGACGCCATCGCCGTCATCGGATCGATCAACGTCATCGCGGCCGAGCTCGACCGCTGAACCCGACCACCCGAAGGAACGAACCATGGCCTGGCCGACCAAGCCCTCCGCGACCATGCAGATCGCCCGCCGCGCGGAGCCGTACGCGACCGCGGCGATGAAGGACCGCTGGACCCGCGAGGTCCTGCCCAAGTACGCGACCCGCCTCGGCGCGCTGATGCCGATCCTGCACGACGTGCAGCACAGGTACCGGCACGTCCCGCACCAGGCGCAGCTCGAGGTCGCGGAGTTCCTCGGCATCGCGCCGTCGGACGTCCTCGACACCGTCAGCTTCTACGACGAGTTCACCGTCGAGGAGCGCGGCGTCGTGACCATCGGCGTCTGCCACTCGATCGCCTGCGAGCAGTGCTCGTGCTCGAGCACGCGGCTCGTCGACCGCGCCCGCGAGCGCCTCGGGATCGGCGTCGGCGAGACGACGGACGACGGGAAGTTCACGCTGATCACCATGGAGTGCCTCGGCAGCTGCGACACCGCGCCCGTGGCCCTCTTCAACGAGACGCTCCACGAGAACCTGACCGTGGAGTCCCTCGACCGCCTGATCGACCAGGCAAGGCACGCCGCCCCCGGAGACCACCACTGACATGACCGCGCCCGAGGAGCCGCCGCTCGCCCGCAGCATCGGCGCCTTCTTCGGGCACATCGCCGCCGCCATCGTCCGCCCGGCAGCCGAGGAGCCCAAGGACTCCGAGGTGCGCAGGGAGACGACCGAGGAGAGGTCCCCCGACGGGGTCGTCCTCCGGCGGACCGTGATCGAGGAAGTGGTGCTGCCCCCCGGCACCGAGCCGCCGCCGAAGACGCCCAGGACCTGACCGAGCCACCCCGATGCCCACCGCCGCAGACTTCAAGCCGTCGCCCCTCCTCACGAAGCGCATCCCCGAGGACCGCGCCAAGCGCGTCACCGTCGGCTACGACCAGTACGTCGCCACCGGCGGGTACCGCTCGCTCGGCAAGGCGCTCGCCATGCAGCCCGCCGAGATCGTCGAGCTCGTGAAGGGCGGCGTGGTGCGCGGCCGCGGCGGCGCCGGCTTCCCCGCGGGCCTCAAGTGGAGCTTCCTCCCGCCCCCGGACGGCGGCAAGCGCTACCTGGCCATCAACTGCGACGAGGCCGAGCCCGGCACCTTCAAGGACCGCCTGCTCGTCGACTTCGACCCGCACCTCGTGCTCGAGGGCATCGCGATCGCGATGCACGCGTGCCAGCTCGACGTCGCCTACTTCTTCATCCGCGGCGAGTACCACCACCAGGCGAAGGTCTTCCAGAAGGCGATCGACGAGGCCTACGCGAACGGGATCTTCGGCCCGCAGGGCATGATGCGCGGCACGGGCAAGCGCCCGGCGGACGTGGTCCTGCACCGCTCGGCCGGGGCGTACATCTGCGGCGAGGAGACGGCGCTCCTCGAGGCGATCGAGGGCAAGCGCGGCTGGCCGCGCGTCAAGCCGCCGTTCCCCGCCGTGAAGGGCCTCTTCGGCCGCCCGACGCTCATCAACAACGTCGAGACGCTCGCCGCGGTCGTGCCCCTCATGGAGATCGGCCTCGATGCGTGGAAGAGGCACGGCGTCGAGAGCACGCTCCCCGGCGGCATGCCGAGCTACGGCACCAAGCTGATGGGGGTCAGCGGCCACGTCGTCCGCCCGAACGTCTACGAGCTCGAGCTCGGCATCCCGCTGCGCACGCTCGTCGAGAGGCACTGCGGCGGCATGCGCAACGGCAAGAAGTTCAAGGCCGCGATCGCCGGAGGCGTGTCCATGGGCGTCCTCGGCACCGACCAGTACGACGCGCCGATGGACTTCGACATCGGCCGCAAGTATGACGTCCTGGGCCTCGGCACCGCGTGCCCGACGGTCTTCGACGAGGACACCGACATGGTGGCGGTCGCCCGCAACGTCTGCCGGTTCTTCAAGAACGAGAGCTGCGGACAGTGCACGCCGTGCCGCGAGGGCAGCGGATGGCTCCTCAAGCTGCTGACCCGCATCGAGCGGGGCGCGGGCACCACGCAGGACCTCGACATGCTCCTCGAGGTCGCCGGCAGCATGGGCCTCACCCCCGGCACCACGATCTGCGGCCTGGCGGACGGCAACAACTGGTCGATCCGCACCATCGTCAACAAGTTCCGGCCCGAGTTCGAGAAGCGCGTGTCCCCGCGCTTCGTGCCGGTCTACGTCTCCGCGGCGGCGGGGCGCTGACGGGGTGGGGCCCGGCGGCCACGGACCCTCGGGGGGCGTGCCGCTCCCGCCTGGCGTGGAGATCGCGGGCGAGGCGCTCGCGGCGCTCGCACCGGCCGACCGCGCCTGGCTCCGTGACGGGCTCGCCCGGGTCCTGCGCACCGCCGGCATCCCGGTGTCGCGCCTGGCGGTCGAGGTGGTGCACGACGCGCGCATGCGCCTCCTGCACGCCCGGCACATGGGGCTCGACTCCACGACGGACGTCCTGACCTTCGCGCAGAGCGCACCGGGCGAGGCGGTCGACGCCGACGTCGCGGTGTGCGCCGACGAGGCCTCGCGCCGCGGCGAGGGCACGGCGCACGGCGCGCGCGGGGAGCTCCTGCTCTACGCGCTGCATGCCGTCCTGCACGCCGCCGGCCACGACGACCGGGACGAGGCCTCCTACGCGCGCATGCACGCCGAGGAGGACCGCATCCTGGAGGCCGCCGGCTTCGGCCGCATCTTCGAGGGAGGGGCGAAGTGACCCCGAGCTTCCTGGTGGCGGCGGTCGCGCTCCTGGCGGCGATGGGCGTGCTCTCCGCGCTCAGCCGCAGCCTGGTGGCGGTGAGCGAGTCCTCGCTCGAGCGCGAGCTGGAGGTGCGGGGCCGCCTGGCGCGCGGCCGCTGGATCCTGGGCCGGCTGGCGCAGGTGGGATGGGCGGTCGACTTCGCGCGCACGGCCGGGCGCATCGGCTTCGCGGTGATCGTGGTGGCGCTCGTCGTGGGGCTCGAGGATCCCCTCACGCCGGGCAGGCTCGCCGCGGCGTGGGCGCTCGCGGTGGCGGCGCTCTGGATCCTGACCACGGTCGCGGCGGGGGCCCTCGCGCGGCACGCCCCGGAACGGACCATCGCCACCTTCCTCCCGACCCTGCGCATCCTGTACGTCGTGCTCGCGCCCTTCCGCGCGGTCGCGGACGCGGTGGACGGGATGGTGGCGCGCATGGTCGGCTCGCCCGGCGCCGAGGAGCGCGCCGAGGAGGACCTGGTCAGCGCCATCGAGGACACGCAGCGCCAGGGCGCCATCGACGAGCGGGCGGCCGCGATCCTCGAGAACGCCGTGGCATTCGGCGACCGCACGGTCGGCTCGGCGATGACGCCGCGGCCGGCGATCGAGGGGATCGCCTACACCGACGACCTCGCGGAGATCCGCGACTTCGCGCGCCGCTCCGGCCACTCGCGCATCCCCGTCCACCGCGGCGGGCTCGACCGCATCGAGGGCATCCTGTACGTGAAGGACCTCGTGCCCTTCGTGGGAACCTCGGCGGAGGGGTTCAGGCTCCGGCCCCTGCTGCGCGTGCCGCTGCGGATCCCCGAGTCCAAGCCCCTGATGGAGCAGCTGCGCGAGTTCCAGCACTCCAAGGTGCACTTCGCGGTCGTGGTGGACGAGTTCGGCGGCACCGCGGGCATCCTGACCATCGAGGACGTCCTGGAGGAGCTCGTCGGGGAGATCCGCGACGAGCACGAGCCGGCGGAGGAGGGCGGGCCGGAGCTGCGCCCCGGGCCGGACGGCGCCGTGGACGCCAGCGGAAGGCTTCCCGTGGCCGACCTCAACGCCGCGCTGGGGTGCGGGATCCCCGAGGACGACGCGTACGGAACGCTGGCCGGCTTCGTGATCTCGCACCTCGGCGCCATCCCCCGCGCCGGGGACTCGTTCACCGCCCACGGCGTGCGCTTCGAGGTGCTGGAGGCGTCGCCGACGGCGGTGCGCCGCGTCCGCGCCCGCCCCGCCGCCGGGGGCTGACCGTCAGCCGAACTCGTCGCCGCGGAACGTGCTCGCGAGGTACGCGTCGCGCACCGCCTGGTCGTTGATGATCGACCTCGGGTCGCCGTCGCGGAGGTTTCGTCCCTCGTGGATGATGTACGCGCGGTCGCAGATCCGCAGCGTCTGCTGCACGTTGTGGTCGGTGACGAGCACGGAGATGCCCTCCGCCGTCAGCTTGCGGACCTCGTGCTGCAGGTCCTCGACCGTGTGCGGGTCGACCGCGGCGAACGGCTCGTCGAGCATGAGGATCTTCGGGCGGTTGACCAGCGCGCGGGCGATCTCCAGCCGGCGGCGCTCGCCGCCCGAGCAGGTGCGCGCCTCCTCCCTGGCCTTGTGCTCCAGGTGGAACTGCGCCAGGAGCTCGTTGGCGCGCGCCTTGCGCGCGGCCCGCGGGATGGGCTGCAGCTCGAGCACCGCCATCAGGTTGTCCATGCAGCTCAGGCGCTGGAACACCGAGGGCTCCTGCGCCAGGTAGCCCATGCCCGCGAGCGCGTGGCGGTACATCGGCAGCATGGTGACGTCGTTGCCGTCGAAGAGCACCCTCCCGGCCTCGGGCGTGATCATGCCGATGGTCATGCGGAAGCTCGTCGTCTTGCCCGCGCCGTTGCGGCCGAGCAGCCCGACGATCTCGCCCTGCCCGACCGCGAAGCCGACGTCGTCGACGACGCGGCGGTCGTTGTAGCTCTTCACCAGCCCTGCGACTTCGAGGAGGGGCACGGGTCGATTGTATTACACTCGCGCCGTGCATCCCGGCGCCCGTGCGCTCCCGACCGTCGCCCTCCTCGCCGCAGCCGCGGCGGCCGGCTGCGTGCGCCGCGAGATCGAGGTGACTTCGACGCCGCCCGGGGCGCTCCTGACGCTGAACGGCCGCGAGGTGGGGCGCACGCCCGCCCGGCTGCAGTTCACCTTCGACGGCACCTACGACGTGCGCCTGCGGCTGGCGGGCTACGAGTCCGTGCAGGGCAAGGGAACGACCGACATGCCCGCGTGGGACTTCATCGGCGCGGACCTCGTGGCCGAGATCGTCCCGGGCGACTTCGAGCGCCGCGAGCGCTGGCACTTCGACCTGGTGCCCGAGCACCACGCGGAGGTCGGCCTGCTCGATCGCGCCCGCGCGGCGCGGCGCTCGGTCCTGGACATGCCGGCGCAGGCGCCGGGAGCGCCCGACCCGGCGCCCACGGCGACACCGGAGGGGACACGCGCAGGAGGCGGTCCGCGCTAGGCGGGGTCCGGCGCCCCGGCGCGGCGGCGCTCAGCCCGGGCCCGCCGCACGCGCGACGAGCGCCTCGATGAGCCGCGCGTTGGCGGCCGGCCACTCGTAGCGACCGAGCCGTGCGATCCGCTCCCACCGGCACTCCGCCGAGCCGATCGCCCGCGGCGAGGCGCCCTCGGGCGCGTCGAACCAGACCAGGGTCACGCTCACGG
>JBILFU010000318.1:0-2685 GCA_044351405.1 Phycisphaerales bacterium | reverse complement strand
CCGCGAGCGCCAGCGCATGCTCGCCGAGGAGATCGAGCGATGAGCGCTGGCGGCCAAGGGACGGCCGGTTCCCCCGGCGCGCCGCTCTCGCCCGAGCAGGCCGCGCGCAACCGGCGGATCATCGTGGTCATCGCCGCGGTGTTCGTGCTGATGAGCGTCTCGGTCTTCGTCTGGGGCATGACCATCGTGCGCGCCTCGCGCGAGCGGGCCCGCGAGGCGGATGCGGCCCTGCGGTCGGTGGCGTGGGCGGTGCTCTGCTACGCGCACGCCAACGGCGGCGCCTTCCCCGTCGCGGACGCCGCGCTGCTGGCGGCGCCCAAGGCCGCGCCCGGCGCCGGGCCGCCGTCCGGCAAGCCGTGGCCGAGCACGCGCGACGCCGCGCTGGGCGGCCTGCCGCCCGTCCCCGTGGCGGACGCGCTGCGCACCGTCGGGGTCACCTGGGGCGCGACGCCCGACGTCGTGCCGAACATCAACGCCAAGGGCAGCCCCACCAGCTTCGGCACCGTCCAGGCGGTGAACGGCTGGCTGGCCGAGTACGCGCGCGACCGCATGCGCGGCGCGCCCGAAGGGAGCGGAACGAAGTGAGCGCATCCACCAAGAGCACCGTCCCGGCGGCCGCAGGCGCCGCCCCCGCCGCCGTCGCCCCAGCCGCGGGGGTCAAGGTCGTCCCGGCCGAAGGGCCCATGCGCGACCTGATGGGCGGCGCCGCGCGCTGGGAGATCCCGTGCCTCGACCACGGGTTCGTCGCGCTCGTCGACTGCATGCCGCGCCTGGCGCCCGAGGGCAAGACCGGCGACTACTCGATCGTGCAGGCCGCGCGCGTGAGCTACGGCCAGGGGACGAAGCAGGTCAGCGAGGACCGCGGCCTGGTGCGCTACCTGATGCGGCACCGCCACTCGACGCCCTTCGAGATGGTCGAGTTCAAGTTCCACATCGCCATGCCGATCTTCGTGGCGCGGCAGTGGATCCGCCACCGCACCGCGAACGTGAACGAGTACTCGGCGCGCTACTCGATCGTGCCCGACCGCTTCTACCGCCCGACCGTCGACGCGGTGCGCAAGCAGTCGAAGTCGAACCGCCAGGGCGGCGACGAGCCGATCGAGGCCGGAACCGCGGAGGAGTTCCTGGCGATGCTCGAGCGCGCCGAGGCGCTCTACAAGGACTACATGCAGCTCACGGAGAAGGGCGTCGCGCGCGAGATCGCGCGCGCCGCGCTGCCGGTGAGCGTCTACACCGAGTGGTACTGGAAGTGCGACCTGCACAACATCTTCCACTTCCTGAGCCTGCGCATGGATCCGCACGCGCAGCTCGAGATCCAGGTGTTCGCCAAGGCGATGTACGAGCTCCTCAAGCCGATCGTGCCCGTGAGCTGCGAGGCCTTCGAGGACTACCGGCTCGAGGCGATGCACCTGACTCGGCTCGAGATCGAGGCCGTGCGCACGGGCAAGCCGCTCGCCACGGAGAACAAGCGCGAGGCCGCCGAGTGGGAGGCGAAGCGCGCGCGGCTCGGGCTGGGCTGATCGGCGCACGCGCTGCGGCGCGAACTTCACCGTTGCGGCGAGTCCGGCGGCTTCGCGATCAGCCCCACGAGCGGCCCGTCCGGCTTCTCCTGGATCTGCACGAGCACGATGGGGGTCGGCGCGAAGTAGCGGAACCACCCGCCCGGGAACGGTCCCTCCCCGCGCTCGTCCCAGAAGCTGTCGATCCGCAGCGTGATCGTCTCGCCGGCGGCGAGCGACTCAACACGGCGCACGTAGCGCTTGTTCACCCAGAGGTCGAAGTCGCGGTACGACGTCGCGGTGGGGTTGACGAGCCTGATCGATCCATCGCCCGGGTTTGGGATGACCTGAATGTCCGCGACGCGTTCCTGCCGCGAGGCGATCGGGTACGGGCGGGTCGCCTTGGTCGGGTCGTAGGGGTAACGCTGGCAGCCGGCGAGCGCGAGCAGGGCCGTCGCCGCGAGCAGGGCGGTCCGCGTGGGGAATGCGTCGCGGTCGGCGTGCATCGCGGTCGTAGTATCCACGAAATCCGCGCTGCGCGAATGCCATGGGCGTCGAGCTCAACCCATCCCGGATCCCGCCCCGCGAGCTCTCGCGCCCCGTCGAGGAGACGGCGCGGACGTGCCGCATCGATCCGCGCATCCCGGCGGCGGTTCCCGGCTTCGATGCGCCGTTCTTCCAGGCCGGGCTGGCCGGCTACTCCGACGGCGCCATGCGGCTGGTGGCACGCTCGCAGGGCGCGCCCTTCTGCGTGACGGAGGCGCTCCTCGACCGCACGCTCATCAACGGCGGCAAGGGGCGGCGCAAGGAGGATCCGGACCTCATCGCCAGCGAGATGGGGATGGGGGAGATCGAGGACAACCTGGCCGCCGGCCTCGACGATCACCCGCTCGCCGGGCAGGTGATGGGGAGCTGGCCGGACGAGATGGCGCGCGGCTCGGAGATCCTGGCCGGGATGGGGCACGAGGTGATCGACGTGAACCTGGCGTGCCCCGTCAAGAAGATCAAGCGCAAGGCGCGCGGCGGCCATTTCCTGGCGCACCCCGACGAGGCGATCGCCATCCTCCGCGCGGTGCGCGACGCCGTGCCCGCGCGCATCCCGTGCACCGTGAAGCTGCGCCGCAGCTTCGACGACACGCCGGAGATGGCTCGCAGCTTCGAGCGGATCTTCGACGCGGCGTACGAG
>JBILFU010000315.1:0-2693 GCA_044351405.1 Phycisphaerales bacterium | reverse complement strand
GCGATGGCGAGCAGGTCCCACGCCTGGCGCACCGAGCGGGCAGGCGCCAGGCCGGTGCGGTCGAAGAGGTCCGCGGAGGCAAGCTGGTCCACCTCGATGACGCGGCCGCCGGAGCGCTCGGCGATGCGCCGCAGCGCCGCGCCGTCGTCCTGCACCGCGCGGTACTCGTTCGGGTACGGCACGCTCAGCGAGGCATGCGTGGTGGACGGCCGGACCGCGCCGTCCGTTGACTGTCGCGCCCCGGCGACGGACACCATCCATGCGCCGGCACGGCGCGCCGGGAAGGTGCCCTCGAAGGCGCCCGGCCCCACCTGCCGCAGCGGAAGCGCGGCCACGCGGCCGTCCGGGTCCACCAGGCGGGCGTCGATGCGCATCGACGCCGCGAACCCGCCGCGCTCCTCCGCGCTGCGCACGCGCACGCGGGCCTCGTCGCCGTCGAGCGTCACCGACGTCTCGATGGAGCGGTCGTCCGCGGGCCGCATGGCCCAGCGCATGCTCTGCTCGCAGAACGCCTGGAAGCCGCCCCAGCTCCGCCACGCGGCCCCCCAGCGGCCGGAGAGGTCCGTGGTGACGGCGAGCGAGCGGCCGACGCCGTAGTTCTGCCACGCGACCACGGGATCGCTGCCCTCCTTGCGGTTGACGGTGGCGCCGAGCTGCGCCGTCCCGCCGAGCGCCGCGGTGAGGACGTAGCCGCGCACCGCCGGCAGCGCCGTCACGCCCGACAGGGGTCCGCCGGCGCCCGCGGCGACCGTCACGGGGAAGTTGCCCTCGTCGATCAGCGCCCTGCCCTCCATGGCCATCTCGCGGATGAAGACCTGCGGCAGCTTGCTCGCGCTGCCGTGGTCGGTGATGGCGTGGTAGCGGCCCTTGCCCTCGGCCGCGAGCGCCTTGAGGAGCGCGTCGTTGACGTCGTCGCCGACGCCGATGGTGGAGACCGTGATGTCGGCCGCGCGGGCGCGGCGGACGATGGCCATGCCCTCCTCGTCGGAGCCGGAGGTCTGGCCGTCGGTCAGGACCACCATGTGGCGCGTCTTGGCGCGGGAGTCGAGGAGCTGGCGGAGGGCTAGGTCCATGGCCGGGTACATGTTGGTGCCGCCGCAGGGCGTGATCCCCATCACCTGCCTGGCCATGGCGGTGCCGTCGCCGACAGGCCCGCGCGGAACGACCAGGTCGGGCTCGCCGCTGAAGGCGACCACGGCAGCCTCGTCGAGGCGGCTAAGCGTGCCGATGCCCGCCACCGCGGCGCGGTTGGCCATCTCCAGCCGATCCATGCCGGTGGCGCCGACGGTCTGCCCCATGGACCCGGAGCAGTCGATCACCAGCGCGGCCGCGGCGCGCAGGAGCGAGCGGGTCTGCGGCGGATCCATACGCACGGGGAGCGCCCGAGCCGTCTCGGAGCCCTTCCAGCTTCCCGCGCCGAACGACTCCGGCCCGCCCAGCATGACGAGCCCGACGCCGAGGTCGCGGCAGGCCGAGTGCAGCGCGCGGTCGAACTCGTTGTCGACCGACCAGCGCGGCACGTTGGCCAGGACCACCGCGTCGAAGCCGGCCAGCCACTCGAGCCCGCCGCGCATGGCCTGCTCGATGCGCACCGACTGCGCCTCGATGTTCCCGCGCCGCAGCGCCTCGGCCAGCGCATCGCCCTCGCCGCCCGCGTCCGGCTCCAGGATGGCCACGCGGCCGGTGCCGCCCACGAACACCACCGCGGCGCCCAGGTTGTTGCCGGGCACCGCGTCCATCGCCGGGTCGTCCGGGACGAACTCCGCCTCGAAGCGCTGCGCGCCGGCGCCGTCGGTCACGGCGGGAAGGACCACCAGGTTGGCGCCCGGCTCGAGCCGCACCGGGAAGCCCGTGGACGGCGACCCAGTGTCCAGGTCCACCGGTTCGCCGTTGCGGCGCAGTTCGACGCGACCGCTCGAGGCACCGAAGGACCGAAGCGTGAGGCGCAGGTCGAAGGACTGCCCCGCGCGCGCGTTGGCGGGCGCGGCCATGCGCTCGAAGACCACCTCGCGATCGTGCCGGTAGCGGACCGGCACCACGTCGATGGGGATGCCGCTGGCCTCGGCGATGGCCGCGACGGCGTCGGCGTCCCCCGCGGTGGCGTTGCCGTCGGAGACCAGGAGGATGCGGTTGGCCGCGTCGGACGGGCACGCGGCGAGCGCCATGCGCAGCGCAGCGGCGAGGTCGGTGGCGCCGGTGTCGCCGGAGCCGGAGGAGAGCGGCCCGGCGGGGTCCACCGAGGGCAGCGCGAGGATCTCGGGACGCGCCGCGAACGAGACCGCGCCCAGCCTGTCGCCGGGCCGACGGCGCACGGCGGCCTCCGCCACGGCGCGCTCGGCCGCATCGCGGCGCTCGCGCGGGACGCTTGCGCTGGCGTCCGTCACCACCAGCACGGAGACGGCGTCGCTTCCCCACCCGACCGACGGCCGTGCGATGGCGAGCACCAGGAGCCCCAGCACCAGGAGCCTCAGGAAGAGGCCCACGCCGACGGACGCGGAGGAGAGGGTCGGCCGGCTGCGCAGCGCAAGCCACGCCAGCGGCACCGCCAGCAGCAGCGCAAGGAGCGCCCAGGGGTGGTCAAGCAGCAGCCGCACCGCAGGTCAGGGCTTGGCGGAGCCGCCCGGCGCCTCCTTGGCGACGGCGGCCTCGTACGCGAGCGCCCACTTCTGCGGGTCCTTCTTGAACTTGCCGAC
>JBILFU010000316.1:0-2693 GCA_044351405.1 Phycisphaerales bacterium | reverse complement strand
CTGCTCGAACTGATGGCCTCCGTGGCCGACGCCGTCTCGCCGGACGGCCCGGAGGGCACCCGCGTCACCGCCGCGGAGGCCGCGGCGCTCGCCGCGCTGCCGCGCCCGGCGGGCTGGTCGCAGGACCATCTGGCGGGCTTCGCGGCGCGCTGGAACCGCACCGTCGAGTACTGGGCGCTCGGATGGTTCGGCGCCGACGACCTGCCCGCAGGCTTCGACCCGGACTTCGTCGAGCGCGACCGGTGGCAGTCGTTCGCGGCCGCCGCCCAGGACGTGCTGGAGGCGCAGGCGCTCCTGGGCTACGAGCACCCGCTGAGCCAGGTGTCCGACGCCTTCGGCGCCTGGCGCGCAGCCGCCGGCCCCGGGCAGGGCGCGTGCGTCGAGGTCCGCATCGAGCTCGAGCAGACCGTGTCGCTGGTGCGCCAGGCCTTCGAGGCGACGCTGCGGCTGACCAACGGCACCAGCACGCCGATCGAGGCCATCGACGTCGACGTCTTCATCAAGGACGCCGAGGGCAACGACGCCGGCTCGCGGTTCGCCGTGCTGCCGCCGCAGGTGGTCGGCCTGGGCAACGTGAACGGCACCGGCTCGCTCGGCGTCGGCTCGGAGGGCAGCTCCACCTGGACGCTGGTGCCCGGCGACTCCGCGGCGCCGACCGGTCCCACGCTCTACCGCGTCTCGGGCACCCTGCGCTACGCGGTGGGCGGCGACGTGATCCAGATTCCGCTCTACCCGGTGGCGATCACCGTCTACCCGAACGCCAGCCTCTCGATGCAGTACTTCATCGAGACGCAGATCTTCGGCGACGACCCGTTCACCCCCGAGGTCGAGCCGTCGGTGCCGTTCTCGCTGGGCCTGTGGGCGAAGAACTCGGGCGGCGGCACGGCACGGCAGGTCAGCATCGAGAGCTCGCAGCCGCGGATCGTGGAGAACGAGACGGACGCGAGCCTCGACTTCCGCCTGCTGGGCTCGCAGGTCAACGACGCCGCCGTGACGCCGTCGCTCGACGTCGCGCTCGGCGACATCCTGCCGGGCGAGGTGTCGGTGGCGCGCTGGCTGATGGTCAGCTCGCTGCAGGGACGGTTCGTCGAGTACTCGGCCACCGTGCGCAGCACCAACGGCTTCGACACGCCGGAGTTCGCGATCGTCGACGAGGCCGCCGTGAACGCCATGACGCACGTGGTCCGCGCCGACGTGCCGTTCGACGACGGCCGCCCGGACTTCCTGGGCAACCTGATCGCGGACGCGGACAAGCTGCCCGACCGCGTGTTCCTCTCGAGCGGCACGGCCGAGCCGGTATCCAGCGAGCTGGGCGCCCGGGTGTCGGTCGTGGGCGGCACCGCCACCGTGACCGCCGTGCCCGAGGCCGGCTGGCGCTACATCCGCGTGGACGATCCGTTCGGCGGCGCGCGGCGCATCGAGTCCGTGACGCGCTCCGACGGCAAGCAGCTGCGCGTCGGCGACAACGCCTGGCAGACCGCGTACGTGACCCGCGACACCGCGGAGCCCGAGGCGCGCCGCTTCGTGCACCTCTTCGACCGCGGCGGCGACGGCATCTACGTCGTGAACTTCGCGGAGGACTCCTCGCCGCCGCGCGTGGACAGCTGGGCGCTGCTGCGCGAGCACGGCGGCAACGAGGTCCCGGTGACCGTCCTGCCGGACCGCGAGCAGGGCGACACGCTCATGCGGCCGCTCGAGCGCGTCGTCCTCAGCTTCTCCGAGCCGATCGACCCGGCCTCCGCGGCCGCGGCGGTCGCGGTGACCGGCTACCGGATGAACGGCACCGTCTCGAGCTTCTCCACCACGGCGACGCTCGCGCTCCGCACGGGCAACCAGTACGCCGACCTCTCCTTCGACCCGCCGCTGCCGACGGGCCAGCGCTACTGCATCCGCCTGGTGGGGCTGCGGGACGACGCCGGCAACGCGCTCGACCAGGTGTCCGGCCGCATCGACCTCACGCTGCAGCCCGGCGACGTCACCGGCGACAACCGCGTCACGGTGAACGACGCCGGCGCGCTGGTCTCGCTGCTGGGCACGATGGCGGTGGACCCGCTCGACCCGTACCAGGTGCGCTGCGACATCGACGGCGACGGCGCGATCACCACGCTCGACCTCACCGTGCTGATCGGGCAGATCGGCCGAAACTGGACCGGCTTCACGACGCCCTGCATCGGCGTCGGCCCGACGGGCTCGGCGGGCAAGCCCCAGGTGGCCGGTGCCAAGGAGGACGGGCCGGCGGTGCCGGCGCTCGGCGGCAGCGGCTCGGGCGGCAGTGCCCCGGCGGTCACCGCGGGCGGAACGGGCGGCGGCCGCGGCCGCGGCGCGTCCGGCACGGGCGACGGCGGACCGGCGGTCGGCGGCGCGTTCCCGATGCTCCTGTCGATCGACGGCGGGCGCGCGGAGCGGGCCGCGCTGCGCGTGGACCTCCTTGCCGCCGAGCGCGGGCTGGACCCCGATGCCGCGCAGGACTTCGCCCTGGAGCCGGTGCTGCCGGGCTGCGACCCCTGCGAGTGGGACGTCTACTCGGCCGGCGCGCATCCGCTCTCCGTCGCCGGCGCTCGCACGCTGCACGCGATGCTCGACGGCCTGGGCCTGCGCACTGCCACCGTGGTGGAGCGCGCCGACGGATCGCTGGCGCTGCTCCTGCCCGAGATCGAGATCGAGGTGCGCGAAGGCATCCCGGCCGCCTGGGC
>JBILFU010000317.1:0-2693 GCA_044351405.1 Phycisphaerales bacterium | reverse complement strand
TCCTGCCAGAGCGAGTAGCCGACCGCCGCGAGCCCCATCGGCGCGCCGGGATGGCCGCTGCTGGCCTGCTGCACCGCGTCGATCGCGAGCGTGCGGATCGTCGTGATGGCGATGCGGTCGATGAGCGGGACGCCCGCGGGGGTCCCCGCGTTCGGGTCGAGCACGTCGGCGGCGGCTGGCGCGGCGGTCATGGCCGCAGGGTACTTGCGGCCCGAGCGCCCCGGATCAGCGCAATCCAGCGGTGCGGAGCGCGCGGTTCCCCACCTGCTGCATGACGAACAGCGCGACGACCAGCAGCACGACGCCCACGACGACCGCGGTCGGGCCCTGCTTCCTCATGAGGTCCGCCAGGTCCGTGGCCCCGGTCGCCGCCCCCTGCGCGCCGATCCAGCACGCGAACACCGTCCGCGGCAGCATGCCGACCACGCTTCCCGCGATCATCGGGACGAACCGGACGCCGGTCGCGGCGAGCACCAGGTTGGTGAACGCGAACGGCGAGTTCGGCGGGAAGCGCAGCAGCGCGACCAGGCCCATCGTGCGCAACGGACTCGCGTCGACGAGCGCGGACCGCACCACGCCCCAGCGCGGGTGCCCGTCGATCGCCCGCCGCACGGCGTCGCCCGCCACCAGCCGCGAGAACGACCAGCCGATCACGGCGCCCCCGACGTAGCCCGCGACCGAGACCCCCGCGCCGGTCGCCGTGCCGAAGACCCAGCCCATCAGCACGGCCTGCGCGTAGGTGGGCAGGATCCCCGTGCCGGCGGCCACCGCGAACGCCGCCGCGCCCACCGTCGCGCCGGCCGCGCCGTGGCCGCGGAGCCACTCGCTGACCTCTCCCAGGTACGCGAAGAGCAGGACGCTGAACCCGAGCGGAAGCGTGAACCACGCCGCCGCCAGCAGCCCGGTCAGCAGCAGCCGGGGATCACGGCGCGGCAAGGCCGCCTCCCGCGGGCGCGGGCGGCACGTGGCCCGGGGCCTCGGGATCGCGCGCCCCGGCGGCGGCCGCGCCACCGGCAGGATCGCCCGGCGGAGGGGTGACCGGGCCCATCTCCCCGAGCCGCATGCGCACCTGCGAGAAGAAGTGGTCGGCCTCCTGCCAGAAATGCCCGGGCACCGCCCAGTCGGGCGTCGAGAAGGTGACCCGGACCGGGTCGTCCGCGGAGACCTCGGCCGCGAAGCGCCACTCGAGCTCCTCGCGGCGCGGATCGAGCCCGTGCTCGACGACGTCGCGCCGCAGGTCGCGCAGCACCGTCACCCGGCGGCGGGCGTCGTCGGCCTTGACCTCGTTCTGCACGACGATCCAGTCGGCGTAGCGCGGCGCCTTCGACGCCTGCACCACCGCGAGCCACACGTCGTCGCGCGGGCGGTCGGGGAAGTCGGCGGCCTGCGAGTGGCCGCAGCCGGCCGGCGCCAGGACCGCGCCGGCGAGGAGCGCGAGCGCCGCGCCGCGCACCGCGGCGGAAGTGACCTTCGACTCACGCATCGGGGATCTCCGCATTGACATGGACCTTCTGCACGTCGTCGTGCTCCTCGAGCGCGGCGACGAGCCTGGCGCAGCGCGCGGCCGTTGCCTCGTCGAGCTCCGTCATCGAGTTCGGGATGTAGCCGACCTCCGCGTGCTCGAAGGCGATGCCGGCGGCCTCGAGCGCGTCGCGCACCTTCGCGAGGTCCGCGGGCGCGCAGGTCACCTGCCAGCCCTCCTCGCCGCCCGCGATGTCCTCCGCGCCCGCGCCGAGCGCGACGTCGAAGAGGCGCTCCTCGGCGGTGGCCGCCGCCGGCACGAGCACGACGCCCTTGTGCTGGAAGCTGTACATCACGCTGCCCGGCACGCCGAGGTTGCCGCCGTTCTTGTCGAAGATCGTGCGGATCTCCGGCGCGGTCTTGTTGACGTTCGCCACCAGGCAGTCGGCGATGATCGCCACGCCGCCTGGGCCGTAGCCCTCGTAGCGCACGGACTCGTAGCTCTCCGAGCCGTCCCCGCCGGCGCCCTTCTTGACCGCCTTCTCGATGGTGTCGCGCGGCATGTTGGCGGCCTTCGCCGCGTCGATGGCGATGCGCAGGACGGCGTTGAACTTGGGGTCGCCGCCGCCCGACTTCGCGGCCACGATGATGGCGCGCGCGCACTTCGACCAGATCTTGCCGCGCTTGGCGTCGACCGCGGCCTTGCGGTGCTTGATGTTCTTCCAGGCGCTGTGTCCGGCCATGCTTCGGAGCCTCGGGACGGTCAGGGTACGCGCAACGGGCCGGCCGCGCCCGCGGGGGCGACCTCTGGCTCCCGCCCGGCCGCGGCCGCGTCCGCCTTCGCTCGCGCGCGGGCGCCCGTCGCGCCGTCGTTGGCGTCGTGGTAGCGGGCGGGGTCGACGGCTCCGAGCCCGGTCCGGCGCCGGAACACCTCCCGCAGCAGCTCGAGGTGGCGCGCGCGGTCCATCCCCCCTTCCGCGGCGGCGGCGGCGGCGCGCCAGGCCTCCACGGCCGGCTCGCGCTCGCCCGCCCGCCACAGCGCGTCGCCGAGGTGCTCGAGCCGCACCGCGCTGGGTGCGCCGCGCGACAGGTCCGCGGCGCGCCGCAGCAGCGTGACCGCGTCGCGTCCCGACCCGTCCGGGGCGATGCGGCCGCGGGCGTACTGCATCCACGCGAAGGAATCGATGGTGCCGGGGTCGTCGGGCCGAGCCGCGAGCGCCGCCTCGAGGAGC
>JBILFU010000314.1:0-2694 GCA_044351405.1 Phycisphaerales bacterium | reverse complement strand
GGCGGAGCTCGACGCGATGTACCGCTACTGCCTCGGGGGCTTCCACGGCTGCCCGCTCTTCCACCGCATCAACCGCGAGGAGCGCCACCCGCCGCGCCCCGCGCAGCAGGTGACCGTGCATGGCCGCGCGACGCCGCGAGGATCCCGGACGGACGGCCGCGGGCCCCGCTGACGCGCCGCGCGCGCCCGGGCTCGACCGCGCCGTCGACTCCTTCATGACCTTCGCGCGCGTCGAGGCCGGCCTCGCCGCGAGCACGCTCGAGGCATACGCGCGCGACCTGGCCGTGATGAGCGCGTTCCTCGTGGAGAAGGGCGTGGGCGAGCCCGGCGACGTGACGGTCGACCACCTGGCGCAGCACATGCGCCACCTCTCGCGCGACCGCGGGCTCGACGCGAGGTCGATCGTGCGCCACCTGGCCACGATGCGCGTCTTCTTCCGCTTCCTGCACGCGAACCTCCGGATCGAGAAGGACCCGGCGCGGCTCCTCGAGCGCCCGACCACCTGGAAGAAGCTGCCGGGGACGCTGACGCCGGGGCAGATGAAGAGGCTCGTGGAGACGCCGTGCCCCGAGCACGGCCCGCTCTGGCTGCGCGACCGCGCGATGCTCGAGCTCATGTACGCCGCCGGCCTGCGCGCGAGCGAGGTCGGCACGCTCAAGGTCAACGACTACTCGAAGGACCTCGGCATCGTGAAGGTGATCGGCAAGGGCAACAAGCACCGCATCGTGCCGATCGGAGAGCCCGCGATCGCGGCGGTCGATCGCTACCTGGCGGAGCTGCGCCCGCACCTTGCGCGCTTCAACGACGGCCGCGACGGCTTCCGGCTGCTGCTCTCGAACACCGGCCGCCCCGTCGAGCGCGTCGCGGTGTGGCAGATCGTGCGCAGGCACGCGCTCAACGCCGGGATCCGCGACGTCCACCCGCATCTCCTGCGGCACTCGTTCGCCACGCACCTGGTCGCGGGCGGCGCGGACCTGCGCGTCGTGCAGGAGCTGCTCGGGCACTCCGACATCGGCACGACGCAGGTCTACACGCACGTCGACCGCAGCCACCTGCGCGACACGCTCGCGGCGTTCCATCCGCGCGAGGCGACGGGCCGCAAGCGCGGCGCGGCGTGAGCGCGCGCCCTATGCGCCGCTAGCATCCCGCGCCGTGGCGGCGGACCCCTGCATCGTGGTGATCCTCGGCGCGTCAGGCGACCTGACGCACCGCAAGCTCGTCCCCGCGCTCTACGAGATGAGCCGCCGCGGCGCGATCGACCCGCGCACGCGCATCCTCGGCGTGAGCCGGCGGCCGAAGACCGACGCCGAGTTCCGCGACGAGCTGGCGGCCGACTGCCGCAGGGCGCTCGGCGCGGAGTTCGTGGACGCCGCGTGGAAGCCGCTCGCGGAGCGCATCCACTACCTGGCCGGCGACGCCGCGACCGGCGCCGCGTGGCCCGCGATCGCGGAGTCGATCCACGCGCTCGACGCGCAGGCCGGCACCTGCGGAAACGTCCTCTTCTACCTCTCGGTCGCGCCCGAGCTCTACGAGCCGATCATCGCGCAGATCGACGCCGCGGGCCTGGTCACCGAGGGCAAGCGCTGGTGCAGCATCGACCCCGCGCGCCGCAGCTGGCAGCGGATCGTCGTCGAGAAGCCGTTCGGTCACGACCTCGACTCGGCGCGCGCCCTCAACCGCGCCCTCGGCCGCGTCTTCGAGGAGGAGGCCGTCTACCGGATCGACCACTACCTGGGCAAGGAGGTCGTGCAGAACCTGCTCGCCTTCCGCTTCGCGAACGCGATCTTCGAGCCGGTGTGGAACGCGAGCTACGTCGACCACGTGCAGATCACCGCGTCGGAGACGCTCGGCGTCGGCTCGCGCACGGCCTTCTACGACCAGACCGGCGCGATCCGCGACATGGTGCAGAGCCACCTCCTGCAGATCATGGCGTTCGTGGCGATGGACCCGCCGTCGAGCTGGACGCCGGCGATGATCAACGCGGAGAAGCGGAAGATCGTCGAGAGCATCCAGGTGCCCTCGGCCACCGAGGCCGCGCGCTGCGCCGCGCTCGGGCAGTACGCGGGCGGCTCGTTCGCGGGCGTCGACGAGCCCGCCTACGACGCGCTGCCGGGCGTCGCGCCGGGCACGCGCACCGAGACCTTCGCGGCGCTGCGCTTCACCTTCGACAACTGGCGGTGGGGCGGCACGCCCTTCTACGTCCGCACGGGAAAGCGGCTCGCCGCCAAGCGCACCGAGGTCGTGATCCAGTTCAAGGAGCCGCCGACGAACCTGTTCCGACAGTTCACCGGCGCGCGCATCCCCGCCGACCGCATGGTGATCCAGATCGCCCCGGGCGAGAGCTTCGGCCTGCGCTTCAACAGCAAGGTGCCGGGCAGCGGCTTCGCGCTGCGGCCGGTCGAGATGGTGATGGACTACCGCGAGCAGTTCGGGAACGACTCCGTCGAGGCGTACGGCCCGCTCCTCGTCGACGCGATGCGCGGCGACCAGACGCTCTACAAGACGCGCGAGGAGACCGAGGACGCGTGGCGCGCCGTCATGCCGTTCGTCGGCGCGGGCAGCGACGCGATGCGCGCGGGGATCGCCGGCAACTACGCGCCCGGCTCGTGGGGCCCGCGTGCCGCCGACGAGCTGCTCGCGCGCGACGGGCGCGCGTGGCACGACGGGTGAGCGCGGTTCGGTGCGCCGCGCGAT
>JBILFU010000313.1:0-2695 GCA_044351405.1 Phycisphaerales bacterium | reverse complement strand
CGGCGGCGCGCACTCACGAGGCCCGCCACGCCGAGGAGCGCGAGGGCGCCCGGCGCCGGGATCACGGTGAACGATGCGGTGCTGGTCGCGGTCGTCGTGTTGAACTGCGACACGCTGCCCGTCCACTGGTTGGCGCTGAAGGTGGTCGTGAACTCCACCGTGTAGCCGCCGTTGGAGAGGCCCGCGGCGAGGTTCGTGTTCTGGTCGCCCGCGGCGAGCTGCCAGAAGCGGTTGTTGCCGCTAACGGAAGTCTGCGAGAGCGTGAGCGTGCTGCCGGCCACCGTGCTCGAGCCGGCCTTGACGACCACCGTCAGCGTGGCGGTGCTGCTCCCGTCGAGCCAGTTGTCGTTGGTCACGGCGTTCGCCGGGGTGCTGCCGCCGTTGTAGGCGTAGTTCTCGAAGTACCAGTTCTGCAGGAGCAGGGTCTGGCCGGACAGCACGTTGACCGAGCCGAAGTCGTAGCCGTCCAGGCGCGGGTTCTGGCCTGCACCGATGGCGGAGACGTAGGAGGTGCTCGACGCGCCGCCGGGCTGGAACGCGCCCGTGGCTTCGACGACGCCGACATCCGCGAAGGCACAGGGGCCGATGGCAAACACCGCAGCGATTGCGATCTTCATGGGGACGGAACTCCAGGAACCGGCGCACGCGGTGCGCCGTCGGGACAGGGGCGAACTCCCACCGCACCCTGAAACGCAATTCGCGTGTGCGATCCATCATGAAATCGAGAAGAATCCGCGAATGCCGGCCGGCCCGTGGCCGGAAGCACCGCCGCGCAGCCCCCCGGAGGGGGCTGCGCGGCGGGAATTGACCGGGATAGACGGCCCGTGACCCGGGTCCGCGGCGTCAGCGCCGGCGGCGCGCGCCGACGATGCCGGCGACACCGAGGAGCGCCAGGGCGCCGGGGGCGGGGATGACGGTGCCGCTGACCTCCACATTGTCGATGCGGTTCGATCCGCTCGAGGCCGAGGCCGCCGCCGAGACATTCACGAAACGGATCACCACCGAGGACGCCCCCGATGCCGACAAGCCAAGACTCGCCGAGTTGGTGTAGAGCGAGTTGTAGGTGGACGTCGACCACGTCCCGGGAGCGCCGCCACCACCTGACTGAAGCACCGAGTAGGTCGTGACGTCCACGAACGAGCCGCCGTTCACGCTCATCGCCACCTTGAAGGCCGAGGGACCGGTGCTGCTGCGCGCTTGGTCCCAGGAGAGCGTCATCGGACCGACGATGTTCGTGGCGCTGAAGCTGATCTGGTAGTAGTCGCCCGGCGACCAGTTGTTGCTTGAGAAGGAGTACTGACTGCCGTTTCCGGCCGGTGAAGTGTAGGTCGCGGCCGCGAGCGCATGGACCGACCTGATCTCGCTGCCCGCAGCGTTGACGCCCTTGTCGGCCTCGCCGGCCGGTGAGCCCGTGAGCATCGGGGGCACGTACGAGGTTCCCGTGGGCACGTTTCCGGCGCCGGTAGGGAAGGCGGTCGGCATGGTCCAGCCGACAACGAGCGCGGCATCGGCGGAGGCGACGGCAACGGCGACGGCGCCGGCAGCAAGGACGGAGTGGAACGACTTCATGATGGGATGCTTCCTTGGAACGAGGATCGGGATCGAAGGGAACGGAGGGAACGGAACCCCGGGAATCGGGGCGCCGCGCACGGGCCCGGCCGAAAGCCGGGCCCGTGCGCCAGCGCGGGGCTCAGTCAGCGGCGGCGGCGAGCGCCGATCAGTCCGGCGACGCCGAGCAGCGCGACGGCGCCCGGGGCCGGGGTGACGGTGTAGGACAGGAACGGACCGGCGATCGAGGCCGTGGCCCAGCCCGGCGTGGCCGGGGTGCTGCGGCTCAGGTGGTCGACGCCGGGATCGTTGCCGCCGCCAGAGGTGGCGACGTCGAAGGAGAAGGTCTGGCCGGCGGAGAGGCCCATCGAGGCGAGCGAGAAGCTCCAGGTCACCGTGCTGCCGGAGACGGAGTTCGTGGAAATCTGGACCCCGCCCCAGTCCCAGGCGGCGCCGTCCCATGCCACGAACTGCGTATTGCCACTCGGCGCATCGACCCACGACCCGACGTAGTACTCGATCGACGCGCCGGAGAGGTCCACGGGGCGGCTCCAGGCGTTCGTGGAGGTGCCGCCGGTGTTGGCGGTGTCGAAGTACATCATGTACTTCGTCCAGTTCTGGAAGCCGCGGGTGGTCACGGCGACGGACAGGTTGACGCCGTCGTCCGACACGCTCACCGAGCTGATGTCGAGGTTGTCTAACCCGTTGTCGAAGAGGTCGAAGGTCGCGTCGGAGTAGACGCCGGCGTGCGCGGCCGCCGCAAGGGACAGCGCGGACGGGATCGCGAGAACGGAGAGGGATCGGATCTTCATGATGACTGAACTCCTGGGAAGGGAGCGCGAAAGGGAACGGTGCGGGCGCACCGGGATACGCAGTCGGAGGCGTAAACCGCGCGCCGACGCGATCATGCGTTTGCGGAAATTGGGCAGGATTCATGCTGCCGTGCCCGGACTCCAATAATCGGCCGGAAAGCGCGGGGATTCCCTGATCCAGCCGGGGTACGGCCTGCGCCTTCACCCCCGGACGGCGGCACGCCGCCCGGATTCGCCATCCGTTTGGAGGGAAGAGGAAGCATGAACGCCGACAAGTGCAGGTGCATGTCGCTCGCCGCCGCAGGCTGCGGGCTGCTGACCGGGTCCGCGCACGC
>JBILFU010000312.1:0-2707 GCA_044351405.1 Phycisphaerales bacterium | reverse complement strand
AGCCGGCGCAAGGGCCACCCGCGCCTGCGCATGCGTCACATGCAGTTCCGCATCGGCGTCGCGGAGCGCAACTGGTGGATGGACGCGATGCGCGGCGCGCTCGAGGACGCGGCGATCCCGGAACCAGAGCGCGCCGAGATGGTGCGCTACTTCGAGCACGCGGCGACGTTCCTGGTCAACGCGGATTGACCGCGGCAGACGCGCCCGGCGGCGAGGCGTCCGCGCCCTGCCCCGCTCACGCGTGCGCGGCGTGCTCGAGCACCGCCTGCGCGAGCAGGTCGTACTGCTCGGCGCGGTTGTACACCTGTGCCGACGGCCGCACGTGCCAGCGGCCGCCGAACTCGATCACGGGGACCTCGATCAGGTGCGCACGGTAGAGCGCCTCCTGGAACTCGGCGGGCGAGCCGAACCGTGCGGGGATCTCGGCCGGCAGCGGCACCGTGCACATGGAGCCGAGCATGCTCCCGTCCGCCGGCGACACGGGCTCCAGCTCCCAGCGCTCGCAGAGCATCCGGTGGACCCACGCGGCCATCTGGCGGTTGTGGGCACGGACGCGGTCCCAGCCCAGCTCGGCCATGAAGTCGATCGCGGCGCCGGCCACCATCCACGGCGCCATGTCGCGCGTGCCCTGCCAGTCGAACTCGGCGTCCAGTCCCTCGCCGGCGAAGTGGCTCACGGTCATCGGGGCCACCGTCGCGCGCCGCTCGGGCGATACCCAGAGGACGGCCGTACCCTTGGGCGCACAGCACCACTTGTGCAGGTTGCCGGTCCAGTAGTCGCAGCCCAGGTCCTCCACGCGCACGTCGAGCATGCCCGGCACGTGCGCGGCATCGACCAGAACCTCCACACCGCGCGCGCGGCAGGCGCGGACGATCTCCTCCACCGGGAAGACCAGCGCCGTCGCGCTCGTCACGTGGTCGATCACCACCAGGCGCGTACGGTCCGTCAGGCCGCCGACCACCGCGGCCGCGACGGACGCCCCGTCCGCGACGGGAAGCGGGATCGGAATCTCCACGTACGACGCCCCGCACCGCGCGGCACGCGCCTTCATGGCGTTGCGCACGGCGTTGTAGACGTGGCTCGTGGTCAGGAGCTCGTCTCCCGCGCGGAACGGGATCGAGCGCAGTACGGTGTTGACTCCCTCGGTGGCGTTGGTCACGAAGCCGAACGATCCGGGCGACATCCCGAGGAATTCGCCGACGCGCGCTCGGCTCGGCGCAAGCAGCTCGCGCCACCGGCGTCCGAGCATCTCGATGGGGCGCGCCTCGATGCGCTCCTGCGCGGCCACCAGCGCGGCGCGGACGGCACGCGGCACGGCCCCGAAGCTGCCGTGGTTCAGGAACACGTACCCCGGGTCGAGCATCCACTGCCGCTCCAGGCCGGCAGCCAGGGGCGCGGGCGGCGACGAAATGGGGGCTCCGAGGGCCATGACCGAACCATACCCGTCTGCCTGCCCATAAAAAGTGCAGGAGAAAGCGCCCGATGGCCGTTGATTCGGCAGGCGTTCGCGCTAACATTTCCCGTACAACTTCTGCAGCCGGGCAAGGACGGCTGCCGACAACCAAACAAGCACCCAACGGCCGTCCGGTCCGTGTGCAGAAAGGCAACGCCATGAAGCTCCTTGCGTCGATCCGCTCCCTCCTCGCACCCTCCGACGAACCCCTCGTCATCCTCGGCCCCGGCGGCGACTTCGTCGACCACGTCGTGGAACGCGACGGACGCCTGGCCCTCGAGGCTCCCGTCGGACACAGCATGCAGGAGGCCACGGACGGCCTCGCGCCGGCCCGCTCCCGCCGCCACCGCATCAACCGCTTCCTCGCCTCCGACGCACCCGCCGACACCGACAGGACCACCAGCCATGAACCTGACACCCAAGCAGCTGCGCATCTTCGAGTTCATCCGGTCGCACCGCGCCACGAAGGGCTACTCCCCCACCATGCAGGAGATCGCCGACTCGCTCGGCGTCACCAAGGTGACGGTGTTCGAGCACGTCGAGGCGCTCATCAGGAAGGGCGCGCTGGTGCGCGACCCGAACAAGAGTCGCTCTTTGTCGATTGCTGACGACGCGGAGCTCCCGCACGAGGTCCCCGACCGCCAGCTGCACGCCGACGGCCCGGCACCCATGCCGCTCAAGTTCCCGCTCATCGGGAAGATCGCGGCCGGTCGGCCGATCGAGAAGTGCGCCCAGGACGAGACGCTCCGTCTCGAGGAGCTCTTCGGCCCGCGCCGCGGCCAGACGCAGGGAACGATGTTCGCCCTGCAGGTCGACGGCTGGTCCATGCGCGACGAGGGCATCTTCGACGGCGACTACGTGATCGTCGAGCGGCGCGAGACCGCCCGCAACGGCGAGCGCGTCGTCGCCCTGCTCCCGGACGGCGAGACCACGCTCAAGACCTACTTCAAGGAGCGGGACGGGCGCATCCGCCTGCAGCCGGCGAACCCCGACTTCGAGCCGATCTTCGTCGACGACTGCACCATTCAGGGCGTCGTGGTCGGCGTGATGCGGCGGTACTAGCGAAACGGACGCCCCCGCTCAGGCGCGGACCAGCTCCTCGACCAGCGCCACCGCCGCGTCCTCCGGGCTGCGGCCGGCGTCGATCGCCTCGCGCATGCGGCGGACGATCGCGCTGCCGACGATCGCGCCGTCGGCGTGGGCCAGCACGGCCTGGACGTGGTCGCGCGTCGAGATGCCGAAGCCTGCGGCGAT